>JAPULJ010000337.1 GCA_027295145.1 Alphaproteobacteria bacterium
CCCAATGCCCGTATGCGCCCGAGTAGGTGCAGCACATCCACATGATGCCGCGCTACGGCGGCGACGAAGACCAAAAAATAAACTGGGGCATCAACCCAAGCGACATGGAGGAGATCAAGGCGGCGTACGAGAAGATTTCTGGGTGCCTGGGATAGGGCGGTCCGGTCATTCCGAGCACGACCCACTCTTCCGCCAGCCTCTACCTCACGCAGCCGCAGGCTTATCGCCTTGGTTGATCCGGACGCGCCCGGCGAGGGCCTTGATGATCGCCTCCTTAGGCAGCATGCCACGCAAGCGTCCCGCCCCGTCGACGACGGCGACCGGGAAGTCGCTCTGAAGGGTGAGCGGCAGGATTTCTTCCAGCACCATGTCTTCGCTTGCTTCAGGCACCTTCTCGGCGAAATCGGCAAGCGAGGTGCCCTTTTTGCGTGCTGCTTTCCGCGCGCCCTCGGCCGTCAGGGCGCCGACGAGCTTGCCGTTGGCGTCGACCAGAAATGTGATCTGGTATGTACCGGCGCGGATTTGCTCGAGGGCTTTGGCCGGTGTCGTGCCGGCGCGCACAGTGGCGCAGTCGAGTTTGATCCGGCCGGCGGTCAGCACCTTGGCGCGGTTGACGTCCTCGACGAACGCGGCGACATGGGCATCGCCGGGTTTGGTCAGGATGTCCTCGCCGGTGCCGGTTTGCAGGATTTTGCCGTCTTTGAGAATGGCGATGCGGTCGCCCAAGCGCAGGGCCTCGTCGAGGTCGTGGGTGATGAAGACGATAGTCTTGTGGAGCCGTGCCTGTAGGTCGAGAAGCTGGTCCTGCATGTCGCGCCGGATCAGCGGATCGAGGGCGCTGAACGCTTCGTCCATCAGCAATATGTCGGCATCGGTGGCTAGCGCCCGGGCGAGGCCGACCCTCTGCTGCATGCCGCCCGACAGCTCGTGCGGGTAGGCACCCTCGTAGCCGTGCAGGCCCACCGTATCGATCCATTCGCGCGCTCGTTCCTTGGCGCTTATGCGCGCGGCCCGGTCGCTGGCTTGGATGTCGAGCCCGAAAGCAACGTTGTCGAGCACGCATATGTGGGGGAACAGCCCGAAGCGCTGGAAGACCATGCTCATGCGCTGGCGGCGGACCCTAGTCAGTGCCTTTTCATCAAGCGCCAGGATGTCCTCGCCATCGACAATGATCTCGCCCTCGGTCGGCTCGATCAGCCGGTTGAGGTGGCGGATTAGTGTCGACTTGCCCGATCCCGATAACCCCATGATGACGAATATCCGGCCGCTCGGGATCGACAAATCCACGTCCACCAGGCCGATTGAGTGCCCGGACTTCTCCAGCACCTCTTCCTTGCTGGCGCCGCGGCGCACCATCGCCAGCGCCGGCATGGGATCGGGACCGTAGATCTTGCAAACCCCGCGAAGTTCGATCTTGGCCATGTCAGCGGCCTTTGGTGTGGGTCTGCAGGCGTTGGCCGTAGGCTTGGGTGATACGGTCGAGGGTGATCGCCAGCAGCACGATCGAGAGGCCCGCGGTGAACCCGGCGCCGGCCTCTTGGCGCTGCAATCCGTAGAGCACTTCCTGCCCCAGCCCCCGCACGCCGATCATCGAGGCGATCACCACCATGGCCAGCGCCATCATGATCGACTGGTTGACCCCGGCCATCACATTGGGCAGGGCGAGCGGCAATTGCACTCGCCATAGCTTCTGCCGCCGGCTGGCCCCGAAGGCCGTCGCAGCTTCCAGGACTTCGGGGTCGACAAGGCGGATGCCGAGATCGGTCAGCCTGATCAATGGCGGCGCGGCGTAGATGGCGGTCGCCAATACGCCGGAGAAAGTGCCCAGCCCGAACAGCATGACCACCGGGATGAGATAGACGAACGAGGGCATGGTCTGCATGAAATCGAGCAGCGGCATCATCAACATTCGAAAGCGCCCGCTGAGCGCCATCAGCACGCCCAACGGCAGGCCGACCGCCACGGTCACCAGGATCGACACGCTGATCAGCGAGAGCGTCTGCATGGTCGGACGCCACAGATCGAGCGACCAGATTAGGACGAAGGCACCGCCTACGAACAGCGCCAGCGCCCATCTGCGGCTGGCGTGAAACGCAAGGAGTGTGAACCCGATCGCTATCGCCGGCCAAGCAATCTCCTGATGCAGAAAACGCTCGAAGAACCCGATGCCATAGACGATCGGATTGGAAACATGCTCGCGCAAGGCATCGCCGTAATTCGTCACCAACCGTTCGACCCAACCGTCGATCCAGACGGCGAGGGGAAACAATGGCTCCGCCCCATCGCTGCTAAATGTCAGCAGGCGCCAACCGCCGGCAAAGCCCCCGAGCAGTACCAGGCCCGCGATGCCGGCGGCGGTGAGATGGGGCGTAATGCGGGCTGGCCATCTGCCCGCCTGCACCGCGAGGACGACGAGCCCATACGCCGCGGTGGCGATCACCAGGACGGAAAAAACGACACCAGAACTCATGGCTGCTCCCCTATGCAGCCTAACTCATCGGGGCGCCAGCAGCCAGCGCCGCACCCCTCGCGCCGGTCAGCCGTGTGCGAAGAGGTACTTGCCGGTGTCCGGGTTTTCGCGCCGCCACATGACATTGTCGAGGAAGTAGTGATGCACGTTGATGAAGCTATAAAACATGAAGGCGAACATGCCCCCCCCGAATGTGATGCGGTCGTAAGCGACAAATTCGCCCAACAGGCTGGGCGCGGCGATGAAGCCCGCATAACCCAGCAACAACCCGGTCACCAAAAAACCCGTGAACCGATAATGCGCCGCTGTCGGGAAATAGCGGGCGATGATACCTAGTCGTGGCGGCATCGAAGCGTCCGGACGGCCGTGTTCGACATTGAGCTGGTAGCGCCAGACCACGGTAATGTACTGCAGCGAATGAAATGCCGGGATCAGCAGAATAAACAGCGGGTCGAGGCGCAGGAAAAGCCACGCATAAAGCGTTGTCCCGTAAGCGAAGACGCCTGCTAACGGCAGCCGCCGACCCTCCGCCCGCCATTTGCCGGCGAGCACGAATATAGTCCAACCCGATGTCAACGCCGCCACACCGCCCGCGGCATAGAGCACAGGAAGCGGAACGCTCAGCATGGCGTATTTGAGGCCCCAGAAATCGCGCTCGGCCACCCACCAGTTGGCGAGTAGCCAATAGAAACCCCAGCAGGCATAAGCGTTGGTGAGCAGGACCTTCTTCTCGCCGGGGGCGAAGAAACGCTTCCTCAGCACCGCGTCGACGATCAACATCCCGTAGCCCTGCTTGACGTAGTGCCAGCCGACCAGAAAGAGCGTCGCGTTGGCAAAGAAACCGAGCAGTTGGGCGTCGCCCATCACGTATGCTACGACGAAATACGCTACGATCACCAATGGCACCACAATTCCGGACAATATGTAGCGATGCCGCAACATCGGCGGATAGTCGCGCCCGAACGCCTTGGCCGTGAAGTTTCGATAGAAAATTTGGTAGGAAAACGCGAAGTGCGGGAGGTTGAGCACGTACATTAGTACTAGGCTCGCCGCCGCCACGGCCGGCAGGGTGACCGCCGAGCCACTTAGCAGCGCCAGCGCCATGATCACGACCAGTGAGCCGCCGCCAAGGCAGAGGAAATCCACGACCGGATGGAAAAGACAGGCCTCACGCTCCGCGGTCTCCGTGACGCGGCCAAGGCTCGGTCGCTCTAGTCCGCCGTCCAGCATCGCTATGCCAGCGCTCCTCGCGAGATGTTCGCTCGCCGGTGTCCGCCGGACTGGTATCCGTGGGACGCCAACGGCCGGGACTGTCGAGACTAGCCGGTGAAACCTTCTAGAGAGTTAAAGCGGCCCGATCCCGGTCCGGCAAGGCTCAAAGCGCTTTTCTGACACGCGCCACGACATCCGCCGGCAGCCATTTCGTCCAGATCTCTGGATGGGCCCTAAGAAAACGGATGGCGGCCGCGCGGCCAGTCTTATCCTTATGTTCGCGCATATAAACGAGTGCCTGGTTCACCATCACGTCCTCCATCGTGTATCTATCGAGGAAGGCGATTATCCGCGGCGCAGCCTGGGCAAATTTCTTGTTGGCGGCGATGGTCACACGGATCGCTGGATACGCAGTGGCCTCCAAGCCTCTGCCGTCCTTCGACTTATCGAGCCTGTCCCATTTGGCCTTGTCGTAGGGCGGCTCCTTCAGCATGACCGCATCGTATTTGCCAAGTACCCAGGTTGGACCCCAGTAGTAGAATAGTATCGGCCTGCCGCGCTTGAACGCCGAAGCGATGGCGGCGGCCAGCGCCCCGCCGCTTCCTGGCTTGAAGTTGGTGAAGTGCTCGGTCAGCCCGTAGGCGACGAGTTTCTTGGTATTTACGGTCTCGCAGGTCCAGCCGATCTTACAATTGTAGAAGCGGCCCTTGGCGGGTTGCTCGGGGTCGCGGAACAGCTTCTTGTATCGCGGCAGGTCTGAGACTTTTTTCAAGCCCGGCGCGCTCGCCTTGATACCGCGTTTGGCGTTGCCCTCGACGAGATAGCGCGGCACGAACCAGCCCTGAACGGCGCCCTTGATCGAGACGCCCTTGGTTTCCATTGCCCGGCCGGTCTTCAGCATCTTCGTCCAGATCTTGACAACGTTGTCCTTCCACAACTCCATATTGATATCGATATCACCGCGGCCCAGCGCATTAAGCAGTGGCAGCGTCGTGCCGGGGACCGAAATCGTCCGGCATCCGTAACCTTTCTCGAGGATGAAGCGTGCAACCTCGACATGAAATGAATTACTTGCCCAATCGTAGCCAGAGAATTTGATCTCCCGGTCGATATCGCATGTTTGCGCGCCGGCGTTGGCCGCGAACCCAGCGGTGATCAGTACTGCTGCGATCGCGGTAATCACGGTGCTGCCGAAGTGAAAGCCTCTCATCGGTCTCTTCCCCTTCATTCAGATCAAACCCTGATTTAGCCACAGGCAAATAACGTCGGTCGTGCACAGGAATATGGGCAAACATCGCGGGCAATTGTCAAATCCGGCCGGAATTCGATAGGGCCCAGGCTCGAAATCGTGGCCCAACCGGCGCCTTGATCGTCCGTTCTACAGCAAATTAAACCTACCCTCCGTCCAGGTATTGGTAAACGATAGCACCCTCCGATCCCAAGAATCGATGATGTGACAAGGCGATTTTCAGGGTATATAGCCGGCGAGGGCACCTGGCCGGCGACAACAAAATCACTAAGCAGGATTTCCATGAACGAGGCCGACGGCGATACCGCGCCGCAAAGCCCGAATCAGCTTTTCCCGCTGATCCGACATTTGGCATATCCAACGACCAGATTGCTCTATTGGCTCCCGGTGACACCGAACCAGATCACCGCCTTTTCACTGGTGCTCGGGCTTGGCGGGGCCTGGATGTTTCGTCAAGATGACTTTGCCAGTACTGTGGTGGCAGCCGCGTTGCTGGTTAGTTGTTATGTGTTAGACAATAGCGATGGCGAGATCGCGCGACTGAAAAATCTGGCGTCGGAGTTCGGCAAACGGTTCGACACCTTCGTTGACTGGATCGTCCACACGGCGTTCTTTATTTGCCTCGGCTGGGGCGTGGCCGAACGGTGGGCCGACGACTTGTGGTTGTGGTTTGGGGTGGCCGCGGCGTTCGGCGGCACCGTCAACTATATCATCGATTCCGTGCGAGATACCCGTGAACGCGCCGCCGGCATACAGAAAATCGAGGACGGACCTGACGAGACCAACGCCGACCGTTTGGTATTCACCTCACGGGTCATCCGTACCGATTTCTGTTTCATCGTTTTAGGCCTGGTTTTGATCGACGCAGTCTGGCTGCTGCTTCCGGCTGCGGCGATCGGCGCACAGGCCTATTGGGGACTCCAGTTCGTCAAGAATTTCCGCCGCCATCATGTTTGAACGCGTTTCAGCATTTCGGCCGTTGCATGTGGTTTTCCTGCTGTTCGGTCTCGGGTTTCTCGGCGCTATCCTGTGGCAAATCGATTTGAATGCCGTCGTCCGGCATGTCGGTGCCGTGGGCTGGGGAATTGTAGCAATCTTGGCGGTTTATATGGCGGCGTTCCTAGCCGACACAGCGTCGTGGCGGTTTGTTATCCTGCGCGAGCGTCTAAAGGGCCTCAGTTTCCTTACCCTTTGGAAGATCCGTATGGTTGGCGCCGCGGTAAACCGCGTGACACCAGTTGTCGGGCTGGCGGGAGAGCCGGTGAAGGCAATCCTTCTGCGCAGATACCATGGAATAGATTATCGTGAAGGGGTGGCCTCGCTGGTTGTCGCCAAGACAGCCAATCTGATTGCGCTGGTGATATTCCTTACCGGCGGTCTGGGGCTCGCCCTGGCCACAGACAGCCTCCCAAAGGGTTACAAATGGGGTGCGATCGCGGCACTTGGTGTACTCACCATCGGCACCCTCGTATTATTCCTGGTGCAGCGCTTAAGGTTAAGTTCCGCCGCCGCTTCGTGGCTGGCGGAGCAAAGATTTGGCCGTCGGCTCGCCAAGGTCATCCAACAAATCCACGAGTTAGATCACCGCCTCGTCGAAAGCTATACGCGCGATCGCCGACGGTTCGTCGTCGCCGTAATGTTGACGTTTGCCAACTGGGCGCTTGGTGCGGTTGAGTTGTGGGTTACCCTTTGGCTCGTCGGCTATCCAATTACTATGGCTGAAGCCTGGGTCGTCGACGCTGCGGTTGAGCTGGTCCGCGCCGCAACCTTCTTTATTCCAGCCAGCATAGGAACGCTGGAGGCGGCTCTAGTGTTGATGATCGGCCACATCACTGGGCAACCCTCGCTCGGCTTGGCTGTTGCAGTGATCCGTCGGTTCCGCGAGATAGTCTGGATCGTATGGGG
>JAPULJ010000338.1 GCA_027295145.1 Alphaproteobacteria bacterium
GTGCAGCCAGCCTCGGCCAGGCGCTTTATCTCAACATTGATGACGTCGGAGAGCGCCCGCGCCAGTTCCGGCCGGCTGGCATAATATTCGTTGGCAATTGTGTCGCAGATGGTCAGTGGACCGGGCACAGTTATCTTCACCTCGCGATCGGTCGCCGACTGGGCAACACGCCAGTCGTCCGGCAGAAACGGGGAGCCCGGTTCCAGTTTTGATGTGACTGTGGGTACACGTGCCACCCAACTTCCGTCGCGCATGGTTTGCTCACTAAGGTGCCGGAAGTCGATCCCTTGCACATGCCTACAGTGATAGTAGACGTAATGTTCGCGGCGAATTTCACCATCGGTTGGAATGGTGATTCCGCATGCCACCTGTTCCCGAACCGCGTCCCTGGTCATGCGGTCGAGCGTACGTTTTGTTTCGGCCGACTGGTCCGCCACCAGCGCATCGTAGACCATGGTCGGCAGCGCGCGCCTTTGCTCACCCATATTGCTCCATATTGGAACCGGGGCATCGGCGGGTTTTGGATAAGCGCCGATTGTCGTGGTCGGAATGGTCAAGTTAGCGATCCCCTAGTCTTGAATGATGTAGTCTACAATAATGCCGGTTCGACGCCGATCAGATTGACCCCACCCTAAGCCAGTATCTGTTCTTCGAAAATAACTCTGGGGCGGTGGTCCTAGTTTATCTCGTTCCGCCGCTGGTCCTGTTCCTGATTACGCAGAGATTCTGATGAAAATCTCAGTTAGCGTGGTAAGAGGCTGATGGTAGCACAACAGGTTGGGGCAGCGGTCGGACATGTCAGACGACGCAGTAGGTTTACGACGTTCGCTGGCCGAGCGGGTGGCCCGCGCCGCAGGCGCGGCGGCGCTTGATCTCTATCGCGGCCGAGCGGCGCTCGAGCTGGAAATGAAAGGCCGCCACGATCGTGTGACTGAGGCTGACAGGCGTGTCGAGGCGTTAATCCGGGCCAAGATTTCCGGCGTCTTTCCGCATGACGAGATCCTCGGCGAGGAAGGCGGTTTGGAAGACGTGGATTTGGACGCGCGCTCGCTTTGGGTCATCGATCCGATCGACGGCACAGACTGCTTTGTCTTCGGCCTGCCGATGTGGTCCATCTCGATTGCCTGGATGGAGAATGGAGCGGTTTCGATTGGGGTCATTTACGATCCCATCCATAATGAGCTTTATTCAGCGGCGCTAGGACGCGGCGCGTGTTTGAACGGCACGCCGATCCGGGCGGCCGAAGGCACCGATCTTGGCACCGGTCTGGTCGGCATTGGACACTCAAGCCGCATCTCCCCGGAAGTCAGCCTGGCCGCGCTCGAGCGCCTGATGGCGCGCGGCGGCATGTTCCATCGCTGCGGCTCGGGCGCCTTGTCGCTGGCCTGGGTCGCGAGCGGACGGCTGCTTGGATATTTCGAAGCCCACATCAACGCATGGGACTGTCTCGCAGGCATATTGCTGGTCGCTGAGGCCGGCGGATGGCACAGTGATTTTCTGGCCGACGAGGGCCTCAGCCGCGGCAATCCGCTGACCGCCGCGGCGCCGAATGTTGTCGAGGATATGCGGTTCGTGGCCGGCCTCGGGTGACCCTCAAGCGGTGTATTCGTCAATCAGTGCACACAGATATTCAACGTCGTCGCCAGAAGGAACGTCGATAACCCCCTCGGCGATCAGACCACCGAAATAGCCGCGCACGTCACGTCCGTATCGCACGATCTATTTCTCTTGGTTCAAAGAGAGGCATTTGGCGATCCCGGATCAAAGCCGGAGTCGCTGTTTGATTTGGGCGAGGCTTGGCAATGGGCGTGACCGTCAGTAACTGCACAGTCACGCCGAGAATTGCGGCCGAGCTCTAGGCGGTGTCTTCATTCAGGCTAGCCATACCATTGCGCAGGCCGGGGAAACGAAGGCACGGAAAGATGAAACAGTTTTCTCGCAGCGCAGCGCGATCCGGCGGAACTGTTTGATTCGATTGAAAAAAAACACTCGCCAGGCTGGCGTTCTTTGTAGAGCGCCTAGTTGATGGGGCGGTATGTGTTGCGGGTCGGGTTACGCTTGATATGAGCGGCGGCCTGCAGGTCCCTGGCGATGAAGTCGCGCAAGTGGTCGGCGTCGTAGGCTGCGTCGGCCATGACATGTCCGAAGAAATCTTGCCCGCAAACCGAATGGTGCCTGACCGCCAATAAGGTCACTCTATTTCGCGTTTCGCAGAGGCCGAACTTGCCGCGTGGCGCCTTGCATGCCCGAGCCGACCGGGCGGTTATGCGTCGCATCAGGGCGGCCGCACGGCCAGGGCAAATGTCTGAATTGGTGCGTCAGGCTCTGATGCGTTACGTTAGGCCAATCAACACGGATACGGACGATATGCGTGCCATCTTTTGCCTTTTTGACTCGCTCAATCGCTTGGCGCTTGGCTGTTACGGGGGCAACAGCGTCGCGACCCCAAATTTCGACCGTTTTGCCGACCGTTCGATGGCCTTTGACAACCACTATGTCGGAAGCCTTCCGTGTATGCCGGCCCGAAGGGACCTTCACACGGGCCGATTGAATTTCATGCACCGCAGTTGGGGACCTCTGGAACCGTTTGACAACTCATTTCCGGTGTTGCTGCACGAGCGCGGTGTTCACACGCATCTGGTGACCGACCATTTCCACTATTTCGAGGACGGCGGATTTACCTATCACGGGCGATTCACGACATGGGATTTCATAAGGGGTCAGGAATATGACCCCTGGAAGGCGATGGTTCAGCCGCCGGTCGAGCGACTTCGCGAGAAATATGCTGAGGAACATTACCCGTTTCGACCCACGCAATCAGGTGATCGGCGGGCTCGGCTGCGCATGCAACACGCGATCAATTCTGACGCGTTCGTCGATGAGGATGATTATCCGGGGGCCCGCTGTTTTGCTTCGGCTTTCGAGTTTCTCGACACCAACCGAAACGCCGACAATTGGTTCATGATGCTTGAGTGCTTTGACCCTCATGAGCCGTTTCAAGCCCCGCCACGGTTCAAAGAGGCTTACAAAACCGGATACAACGGCGGCATCCTCGACTGGCCGATTTACGAAAAAGTCAGCAACTCAAGCGAAGAGATAGCTGAAATTCGCGCCAACTATGCCGCGCTTGTGGCAATGTGTGACGATTATTTCGGCCGCTTGATCGACTATTTCGACCACCACAATCTTTGGGAAGACACCGCCCTGATACTGACAACCGATCACGGTTTTCTGCTGTCCGAGCATGATTGGTGGGGAAAAAACCTGCAGCCCTATTACCAGGAGATTTCCCATATCCCTCTGATGGTGCACGACCCGCGCAGCCCGCAAGACAACGGAACGCGGAACAACAAACTGACCCAGACACACGATTTGATGCCGACAATCCTTGACCTTTTCGATGTCGAACCGCCCTGTGAAGTGACAGGATCGTCGGTTCTGGGCGCAACCAAACGCGATGTGGCGGTCTACGGTATGTTCGGCGGGCCGGTGGGAGTAAATGACGGAAAATATGCCTATTACATTTATCCGGAGGACATCTTTGCCGCAGATCTGCATGAATACACGCTTATTCCGACGCACATGACATCGATGTTCACCGCAGCCGAAATGCGTTCCGCCGAAATGGTGGAACCGTTCAGCTTTACCAAAGAGATGCCGGTCATGAAAATCGATGCACGCGCCGATGCTCAACGAATACCGATCCACGACAGCGCAAATTTCCAAGACCTTGGCACGCGTCTATATGACCTTGACGACGATCCCAAACAAAACGCTCCGTTTCGTGACGCCGCGATCGAGCGCCGGCTAGAAAACGACCTCGTTCAGGTTTTGACAGAGCACGATTGTCCAATCGAGGTGTACCATCGGCTTGGGCTCGAGTGCCCGGTCCCGAACTCGGTTTCGCGATAGCCAGCTGTCGGAGGTATCGGTTTTTAATAGGCCGGGCTAGGAAATTTCAGGTCACGGTTAATCTAATCTGCCGAAAGGGCGCTCAATCCCAGATCAGCCAGGATCGAATAAATTGCTGCGCAGTGCACCAACGGCAGCTATTCACGCGGCAGTGCGGCGTGTCCGAAACCGGGAAAATGTCGGTTGTGGACTGGAAACACCAGCTTGATTAATCTGAGTGAAAGTCCGGTTAGTCCGCTTCTGAGATATTGGAACGAAGCGCAGCAAAGGTCTGCTTCCCGCCCCTTTGCCATACGATGCGGTGCAGCTAAGGT
>JAPULJ010000339.1 GCA_027295145.1 Alphaproteobacteria bacterium
TCGGCGTGACCGTCGCCGCGGCGTGCCGGCGTACCAACGGCGATGAATACCGCGTCAGCCTCGGCAACGGCGGAATTGAGATCGTCCGTGAATGACAGACGGGCGTCCTCCACGTTTCTGGCGACCAGGGATTTCAGCCCCGGCTCGTAGATCGGCATCTCGCCAGTTCGGATTCGGGCGATCTTTTCGGCGTCCTTGTCCACGCAGACAACCTGGTGCCCAAATTCTGAGAAGCACGTACCCGAAACGAGACCGACATATCCAGTTCCGATCATAGCGATATGCATGATGAATCCTTGCCCATTGTTAGCCCCATCTAACCGTGTCCATTTGGTAAGATCGCGCTCTAGGTTTTGTTTTCGCCAATCAAATCGCCGATTGCCCGAAGCACTGTGTCGGCCATGTCCGGACGCTTGAGCGCAAAGGCGATATTGGCCTCCAGGAATCCGATTTTGTCGCCGCAATCGAACCGCCGGCCCTCGAACCGAAGGCCATGGAACGGAACGGAACCGATCGTCGCCGCCATCGCGTCGGTGAGCTGGATCTCGCCGCCGGCGCCACTGCGGTGTTTGCCAAGTTCCGCCAGGACCTTCGGCTGCAGAACATAGCGCCCAATGATTGAGAGGGTCGACGGTGCATCCTTGGGGTCGGGCTTTTCGACCAGCCCGCGGACCGATACTAGACGCCCCTCATCCTTTTCGATATCCAGAATTCCATACCGATAAGTCTGGTCGCGCGGCACCTCCATGACGGCCGCAAGATTGCCGCCTGTCTCACCATAAGCGTCAATGAGCTGCTTGAGGCATGGCGTTTCGGCAAGCACCAAATCATCCGGCAAAATAACCGCGAAGGGTTCGTCGCCGATCATGTTGCGCGCGCACCAGACTGCATGTCCAAGACCAAGTGCTTCGCGCTGGCGGGTGAAGTTCACCTGCCCTGGTGCGGGCATCCAGGATTCGATCGCTTCCAGTTCCGCCGTTTTCCCACGTGCCTTCAGCACTTCGGCGAGTTCATAGGCCCGATCGAAATGATCGGCGATAGTGGCTTTTCCACGGCCCGTGACAAGGATGAACTCCTCGATTCCAGCCGCCTGCGCTTCCTCCACCGCATATTGGATGAGCGGCTTATCGACAATAGGAAGCATCTCCTTGGGAATCGCCTTGGTCGCGGGTAGGAAGCGGGTGCCGAGCCCGGCTACGGGAAACACCGCCTTGCGCACTGGCTTATTCATAGGTTGTAGGCTCGCATCACTATTCTCGTCGATCGCCGCTTTCTGCACGCTTCCGCCCTTCGATAGTTGCCCCCAAGGGGGCGGCGATGTTCTGCCACGTGCAGGAAAGCGGCGCAAGCGAACGGGGGTCACCCGACAGCAATATTGCTATTGGTGCCGGAGTTTGCCGTCGCTGGAGAGCAACACCGCAAGAGGCCGGGTCGCCGAGAAGTTCGAGAGTACGATCATCACGATGACCATGATCGGCACACATAGAAACATCCCCGTCACGCCCCAGATCGTTCCCCACACAACCAGCGAGACGATGACCACGAGCGGGCTTAGATTGAGCGAGCTTCCCATCAGCTTAGGCTCGATGATATTGGCGATGACCGACTGGGTAACACCTACGCCAAGGGCAACCACGAGAATGGGGCCAATGCTGGTGAATTGCACGATCGAGAACACCAGCGGAAAGACCAGCCCGATGATTGATCCAACGGTTGGAATCCAGGCCATGAAGAAGATCAATATTCCCCACACCTCAGCGAACCGCAGATCGACAGAGCGCATGAACGCATAGCAGATCCCTGCTGCAATCAGAGCGAGCATGAACTTGATCCGGATATAGAGCTGGATATCCTCGCCGATCCGCTGGATCACCTTGCGCATCCGCTCGCGCCGCTCGCGGTCCTTGATCAGCGAATCGAACTTACGCCTGAATGTAATCTGTTCGAGCAGGAGGAAAATCACGTAGACGATGATAATCCCGATGTCGCCGGCGATGCCGGTTACCGCCGAAACGATGCCGCCGACCGCGAGGCCGAAATCGATCTTCTCGACGAGTTGGGCAACCGTCGGCACGCCGTCCTTGAAGGGCAGAAGGTTGAGCGCACGCTTGACGACGGCGCCAAGATTGGTCTGAAAGTCTCTAGCGACCTGTTGCAGGCTTTCAGGCGTGAAATTGGCAGTAACAAAATTGACGAGCACCACGAATGCGATCACGAAACTCAAGATCGCCAGCACCAATCCCAGCCAACGGGGCATGCGCCAGCGTCCCAGCGGCAGCTTCTGATAGGTCGTCGCGAGCACGTCGATGAGGTACCAGAATACGATCGCGATAACGAAGGGGATGAGTAGATTTTTTGCAACAATCAGAAAAAAGACCGTCAAAGCAATGACGGCGGCGAGAATTGCGGTATTGAGAAGCGGCGGCCTTTTTTCGCCGCGCTGTTCCGCCATGCATCGATCCTTCGATTCGCCGGCCCGTCCTGGCAGTATCAAAGCACGTGCCGATCACCACTTCAATGCAACGTAGACAAGCCTATCTGAATCGGATCACTCACCGGATATGGAACTTCATAATGCGTACCGCCAGAAACCTCGCTGTCATCGCAACGCTCATCTTCGCCGCACAGTTCCCCGCAGCTTGTGTTTTCGCTGAAACCACGCGCGGCCCGAAACCCCAGACGGTAGCGGATAAATACGTCCTACGGCCCGCCGGAGTGTCGGCGGCCACGTGGGTCGGGGGTCTGGAGGCGCCGTGGTCTCTGGTTTTCCTGCCCGACGGGCGGGCGCTGGTCAGCGAGCGGCCCGGGCGTATCCGCATGATCCGAAACGGCAAACTACTGGCGGCATCGGTCGCGGAAGTCAAATCCGCGCTTGGTGGAGAGGGTGGCTTGATGGGACTTGCCGTCCATCCCCAATTCCCCAAGAAATCCTTCTTTTATGCAATGCACACCTACCGGGGATCGAGCGGGCGCGCCAACCGTGTGATCCGACTCCGGCTAACAGGCGAAAAGGCGGTGTTCGACCGCGTGATCCTGGATAATATTCCTGGCGCCCGCAATCACAATGGCGGACGCATCGCATTCGGTCCCGACGGTTTGCTTTATATCGGCACAGGCGAGCGCTTCGAGCGCGAGATTGCCCAAGATCCAAAAAGTCTCGGAGGCAAAATACTGCGTGTTACCGCCGACGGCGCGATCCCGCCCGGCAACCCATTCGCCGGATCACCGGTCTACAGCCTCGGGCACCGAAACATTCAGGGACTCGCTTGGCACCCTTCGACCAAGGAGCTATTCATCAGCGAACACGGACCGTCGGGCGAGGTCGGTGTCGGCGCCCACGACGAGGTCAACGTCATTCGAGCCGGCGGCAATTACGGCTGGCCGAGGGCGATCGGCGCGCCGAGCTTGAAAGGGTATATTGATCCCATCGTCGCTTGGCCCGAGACCAGCACGCCACCAAGCGGTGCCACATTCTGGCGCGGTGATCTCTATATCGCCACCCTGCGCAGCCGCGCCCTGATTCGCATCAGGCTTGATCGAAGCGAAGGAAAATGGCGGGCAACTGCGATCGAGCGCTGGTTCGTTGACGGGCGGGGAGAGGCCGTATATGGACGCCTGCGCGATGCCGTTGTGGGGCCCGACGGCGCGCTCTACGTACTGACCAACAACCGCGACGGAAGGGGTAACCCGCGCCGCGGCGACGACCGGATACTGCGGATCACGGCTAATACCAAGCCCCGATGATAATGATCCATAAAGATTGGTATATGTAGCGAACTCGCTTTCGCGGTACAGCCCAGCTATTTTTCCAGTAACAGTTCCCGCGCCTCGTTAAGACGCGCTGCGAATTCGGAGGAGCCGCCCTTATCGGGATGATGCTTGCGCATCAGATTACGGTGGGCCTCCTTGATTTCCATTTCGCCTGCTGAGGAATCGACCCCGAGTACTTTGCGCGCTTCGCGTTCGGTCATTCTGCCGGCGCGTTTGGGCGCCTCATCCTGGGCCTGCGCCGCTTCCCGCCAACCCTCCATGTGACGGTCGAGGAAGCTCTCTAGGACCCGCGCCGATTGCTCGTCGCGGGCTGAGCATTCGCGCCACAGGGCAAGGAGTTCCTCATGGTGCAGCGCGCTTAAATCGCGCCCGGAAAATGGACCCTTGCGCACGCGCCCGGCCATTGCTCCGCTGCCGTGATCGAGGACCATTTCCAGATATTCGGTCTCGACGGTCGATTGCCGCCCGGCCGATGAGCGCTTTCGAGTCGGTCCCCGCAAGCCAAGAGCACGGATCAGCAAAAGCAACCCCAGACCTATCGCCGGTAAGCCAAGAACCAAACGGCCGGTCAATGTGAAAAAAAGTGCAACGAGTACGCAAACAGCGACGCCGGTCCAGCGCATGGAGGAGGCCAGTTGGCCTGGGTTGGCGCTGGCAAAAAAGCGTGCGCCGACGATGATTGCGGCAAGCACGGCGAGACCGAGAAGAAGATATGACACGCGCGCCCCTACTTGATCTGGTGGGTGATCCGACGGACCTCGTCGCCGTGTTTGCGGCTGAAATCTTCGAGTGCCGTGCGTCCACCCGCGGCATAGACCGCGACCGCCGAAAGTAGCGTGCGTAGCTGGCGGGCGCTGCCGGCATCGAAGGGACAATAGGCGCCGCCGGTGAGCTGCGCGATCTGCTCGAAGGTGCGGCGCGCGCTCAGCTCGCCCCCCTCGTGGAAGACAAACACCCGGACCCCCAGGAGCCCAAGCTCGCCGGCGATATGGCACAATCTGTCAACATCTTCCTCGACACAATCGCCGACGAATACCAGCGCGTCGACAGGTTTGCTGCGAGTTTCCTTCATGGCGTGACGCAACACTTTTCGAATTTGGGTGCGGCCGCCAAGGCAGGTGACCCTGTTCATGCGGTCGACCAGATCGTGCGAATTGCTGACCCATGGGCTCGTCCGGCATTCGCCGAAGCCGCGATAATAGACGAGCTTGACGTCGAGCCCGCCGAGAGCGGCGGTTTCCTCGAACATTTCGCTTTGCAGATGGCAAGCCATGTCCCAGGTTGGCTCGCGGCTGGCTGTCGCGTCGATTGCGAACATCAGCCGACCTCGAGAGCCAGCAGCTTTCGTCACGCGTGTCGTTGCGACCTTCTGGAGAAAGTCGTCAACGTCTTTGGTGCCGGATTGTACCGGCAATTGTGGCTCGCGTTTCGTCATATGCCGTCGGCTGAAATGCGATGATACTAAAGATGGGAAAGCTTAGCAGCGCAGTCCAGCTTCACGAAGCAGCCTGGTTTTCCGATTCGAACTGACCAGCGAGCCCGATGAAGTCTAGCAGCCGGCGAACCTCCTGACGGGCGGCGAGGTGGGACATGCTGAGGGACACGCCCGCGCCCACTTCCCGCAGATCAAGAACCGTCAACCCCTGGACAAAAAGCTCACGATAGACGACCCGCTCGCCAAACCCGTCGGCGATTCTGAAGCCGATACTTTGCGACAATTCATCGAGGATCTCGGCCACCGAGACCTGGTTGCGCGAAGATAGACTGGCGATGCGATTGCGCAAAACCACCCAATCGATTGGATCGCCGCCCGAGCTCGCGCGCACCTTGCGTTGCTCCCAAACGGCCTCGCTGTAGCGGCTCGGTCCTTTTGGTTGCGGCGGATCGCCCTCCAGGCGCACCAGCAGGTCGAGGTCGATGAAGCTGTCATTGACCGGTGTCACCAGCGTGTCGGCAAAGGCCATCGCTCCGCGCGCAACAGACGAATCTCCCGCCGGGCTGTCGACGAAGATGACGTCGTAATTCTCGGAAAGCCGCATCAGCTCGTCCGAAAGGCGCTCGATGTCTTCCTTGGCAGCGTCGGCGCGACTGTCGGAATCGCTGAGCACAATGCGATGATGTTCGGGGATAACGAGTGAAACGCGGTGTTCTTCGGCAAATGCCTGCCGATTTGTCACATAGCGGGTCAGCGAGGCCTGGCCCGAATCGAGATCAATCGAGGCAACCCGCGCACCTTCGCGCATGGCGCCGACGATCAGATGCATCGCCGTCGTCGACTTGCCCGTGCCGCCCTTCTCGTTGCCGATCACGACAACACGGGCCCGGCCAGTGATCGTCGCGAGATCGGAGATCGAATCAGGCTGGCTCAATTCCACGGCTCGCCTCTATCGGTGGTTCGTTAGAGGGCCAGAATCAGACAAGCTGGGGACAAAGGCAACAGCCAATACCCGCGCCGGTGGCTCGCTAGGCCGCCCGCACCCAAACCGCGGTGTCGTGGAATACTGCGCCACCGCGCGGTGGGCCAGGATCGGCACTGATCAAAGTGTTGATGCCCCTACCTTCGACGAAGGCGCCGTTTGGCCAAATACTTTCGACGATGATCACACCGCGTTGGAGTCCATCGAACGGCATTACATGAACGACGACCGAACCCAGATCGTTGCCTAATCGTGCAAGATCGCCCTCGCTCAATCCAAGTTCCGTGCAATCTTCGGGGTGGATCATGACCGTCGGTCTGTGCTCGCGCTTCTGCGATGTCGGAGTTTCGGTGAAGGACGAGTTGAGAAAATTGCGCGCTGGTGCGGCAACCAGCCGATAAGCACGATCCGCGTCGGCCTCGTCGGTAATGGCCTGATGATCGGGCAGCGCGGGCATGCCTTCATGGCTCTCGCCGACTGCCGCCCAGTCGGGTTTGAAGTGGAACTTGCCATCAGCATGACCGAACCCGTTGAGGAAATGCATGTCCTCGAACGATTTTGCGCAATCGATCCAGTGCGCTTCATACACGCTCTCGGCATCGGGCAGCTCCGACGCCTTGAGCGTCGCATCGAGCATCTCCCACGCCGACATCTCGAAACCGGGATGCTCGGCACCCAGTCGCTTGGCAAGGGCACAAATGACGTCGTGGTTCGAGCGGCTCTCGCCGATCGGCTCGATGACCTGCTTGGCAACCTGCAAAAAAGTGTGGCCGGCGGCGACATAAATGTCGTCGTGTTCGAGGAACGTCGTCGCTGGCAGGACGATGTCGGCCATTGCCGCCGTCTCGGTCAGGAACTGTTCATGGACGCACACAAACAGATCGTCACGCGCAAAGCCGACCCGCACGGCATTGGTATCGGGGCATACCATGATCGGGTTGGTATTCTGGATGAACAACGCCTTGACCGGCGGGCCGTCGCCGAGATCGGTTTTATCGCCGTTCAGAATCGCGCCGATGCGCGATTGATCGAGCAGGCGGGTCGATTTGTCGCGCGCATCGAGGCCCATGATCAATGTCAGATCCAGAGCGTATAGCCCGCCGTTTGAATAGAGCGCGCCGCCGCCCTCATGCTGCCAGGCGCCGGTGACGCTGGGAATGCAGGACACGGCAAAGAGGTTGGCAGCACCGTTGCGCGAGCGTGAAAAACCGTAACCGAGCCGGATGTAAGTCCGCTTGGTTCGGCCGATCAGCCGCGCAAACTCGACAATCTCTTCTGTCGTCAATCCGGTGATACCGGCCGCCCATTGTGGTGTTCGGGACTTGAGATGCGCTTCGAGATCTCCGGGGGCGTCGGTGAACTTGGCGAGGTAGTCACGGTCGGCGAACCCCTCAGCGAACAACACATGCATGATGGCACAAGCAAGAGCGCCGTCCGTCCCCGGCCGCGGCATCACATGAATATCGGCCTGGGCCGCCGAGCCGGTGCGGTATGGATCGACGACGGCAAACTTGGCGCCCCGGTTCTTTCGCGCCTGGGCGATGTGGTGCATGACGTTGACTTGAGTCGAGACCGGGTTGGTGCCCCAAGCGATGATCAAGTCGCTATCGGCCATCTCGCGCGAATCCGGCCCATACTTCACGCCAACACCAGCGAGCCAGCCGGAATCGGAGAGCGACGAGCAGATCGTCGAATGCTGGCGCGAAAATTTCAGGACGTGCCGTAGACGCTCGATCCCGTCGCGCTGCACGAGCCCCATGGTGCCAGCGTAAAAATACGGCCACACGGCCTCGCTGCCGAACTCCTCAGCGATATTCGTAAGACGCATGGCAACTTCGTCCAGCGCCTCGTCCCATCCGATCGGCTCGAACGCGTCCCGGCCGACCCCCTTCTCGCCGACCCGCCTCAGCGGTGATTTAAGCCGGTCCGGATGGTGCACCCGTTCGGCGTAGCGCGCGACCTTGGCGCACACGACACCACAGGTGTAAGGATTGTCCTTGGCCCCGCGCACCCGGCCAATGGTGCGCCCATCGATCAACTCGACCTCGAGCGCGCAAACGCTGGGGCAATCGTGCGGGCAGGTCGAATTGACGATCACAGGCGAGATTTGGTCGAGCGGCATGTGTGCTTGCGCCTTCTGGAACGCGACTGCGGTGCGGTCAATCTAGTGCCGACACGGGCCCCGGACAACACCTGACAGACAAAACCACCCGCCCTACTTCGTATGGATCTTACCCTTGGGGAAGAAGGCATGGAAGGCGAAGGCAAAGCTGATGTCGTGGACAGCATCGACGAGCCCGTTCTTGGTCTTGCGCCGGACAACGACGTTGCCGACGTCTTTGCCCCGACTGATGACCGGCGAATCGAGTGCCGAGGCTTGGCCGGTTTCCCAGGTGATCACCAGATTGCCCACTTCGATCCGCTTCTTCGCCTTGAGCAGGCTGAAAGCCCAGGCCTCTTTGCCGACGACGACGACCCTTTCGAGCGGCGGCAGCCCATCCGGTAGTTTCCCGCGGAAGAAACCATAGGGTCGCGTCCGCCTGTCGTAGCGGGCATAGGGGTTGTAGCCGTAGCGACGCAAGCTCGGATTGCTCGCCACCAGCACTTTTTTGCCTGCTGCCTTGCGGGCCTTGAACTTGGCGAAGGATTCGATGCGTACCGGCACCATTTTCAGGCGTTTGCCGGTGAGCTCGCCGACGATGGCCTCGCCAAGGAACTGCTGCCACCAGCTTTCGGTCTGGCGATCGTACATGACGAGGTCGGAATTGCGCAGCTTGCCCGTTGTCCCGAAATCGAGGAGCTTTCCATCGAGACGACGCTCGAAAACCAGGGCCGAGTTGCATAAGGGGCAAAATGTCACCGCAACCGGTATGCCGCCGACCGTATCGTTGACAATTTCATGCCAGATCAGGATGCGCAGCGGATAGGCGCGGACGTCTCCCTTGATGGCGACCGTAATGACCGGCTCGCGGTCTGCGAGCCCGCTGCGCTCGGCCTCTGCGACCGGGACGAACTTCGGTGCATCGATCGAGGGGATGCCGTCCTTGGGCGGCCCGCCGGAGAATATCTCCTTGAGGTCGACCGAGCTTTTTGAAAAGTCGGTCTTCGGCCACGCCGCCTTCCAGCGATCGGGATTGGCGTGCAAGCCCGATGACGCCAATACCAA
>JAPULJ010000034.1 GCA_027295145.1 Alphaproteobacteria bacterium
GCCACGGCCTATGAACAAGGCAACTACGGCGAAGCGGTAAAGCGAACCAAGGCAGCTCTAGAGGCGGCAGAAGCGTTTGGTCCCGATGACCCACGTCTTGCGACCACACTCAACAACCTGGCGGCGCTCTACCATGCCCAGGGCAGGTACGCCGAGGCCGAACCGCTCCACAAGCGGGCGCTGGCGATTGCGGAGAAGGCGTTAGGACCAGAGCACCCCGACGTGGCGACGAACCTCTACAACCTGGCGAGCCTCTACCTGTTCCAGGGCAAATACGCCGAGGCCGAACCGCTCTACAAACGGTTGTTGGCGATTACGGAGAAGGCGTTGGGACCAGAGCACCCCGACGTAGCCACGAGTCTTGAGCGCTATGCCGCGTTATTGCGACAAACAGGGCGAACCGCCGAAGCTGATAGTTTTGAGGTCCGCGCCAACGCAATCCGCGCAAATCTTCGCGGGCAAAGCCGTTAACGATTTTGAGCAATTAGGTACTTCCACGTATCTCAGGGCAGAGGATGTCGCGCACAAGCTGGGAGGCTAGCTTGGCTCGACCAGTTCACGTCCCATCGTCCAGTCTGACGGGTGGTGGATGTCAATGCGTGAGCCTTTTTCCGCCTCCAGACAAAAACAGACTTCCACGCAGTGCCAGACATCCCTGTTCTGATCGTGAATTTATTGAGTTCTTAGCCCATTAACGTTAATGAATCTCGTTAACTATAAACTATTCGTATTAATTATAAATAATAGTGGAAACTTTATTTGATAGTAATAGAATAAAAAGGCGAACATTTCTTTTCAAAACAGCGATAGACCACAGTACGGTGAAATTGAATTTCTTAAGAACTGGTCTGTATGCGGGCGCACTCGCTCTGGCGTTTGCGGTCACTCCGGCAACAGCCGACCCGGGCGACATCCTCGTTGATGATGATGATGACTGCGACACTGTTGACGAGGCAAAACTAATTCCCGATGGAAGCCGCCCTTTTATTTGGGTCAACCAAAACAGCTTGAACCTCGGTCCGGCAGCCAGTGTGGATTGGGATCTAATTAACAATCGCTTTGGCGCTTTGGTGGGTAGTGGAACAGCTCTGCGCTTATGCGGCACCGGTGACTACTCACTGTACGCAGCTGACGGTAGTACCGATCTTCCCGCCGTCGGGAATAAGGCTAACGGAAAGGCTCAGTCTGTCACCCTTCATGTTTATACAACGGCGGGAGATCATATCGGCAGATACAGATTTTGGGTGTTCGATTAAACTTCAGGTAAAGCGTTTAAAATAAATTTGCAGACCCGTTAAAAAGTTCGAAGGCAAGTTCGGATAAAAGACTACACAATTCATGCCCGCTCATGGCTAAAAGCCGCCGTCAGCGGCAGCCGTCAATCACGACCGGTTTACCCCTGAAAGCGGTCGTAAAGGACCTAAGGACTGCAAGATTGCCGATTAACCGACACGGCCGGCTGAAGATCCCGTACCCGCCGTCGCAATGCGGATGCTTCGAACCAGCTCGACGATACTAAATGTTGAACAATCTGACCGCGTTTTCGCGGCCGATCTTCAGACGATCTGCTTCGCTGATACTAGCGTCATCGAACCAGTCGGCGGCGTGGTCGATGTTTTCAAACGGCCAATCGGTCGAAAACAGAATTCGGTCGGCGCCGATTTCGGACATCGCGGAAATCAGCGTCGGCGTATGGAAGTTGCCCGACGTGGTCAGATAGAAGTTCTCCCGGAAATACTCGCCCAATGTGCGCTTGGCCGGATAGGGTCGCTTGGCGCCAACCCAGGCGTTGCAATTGTCGACCCGCCACATGCTGTAGGGCAGGCCCTCGCCCATATGGCCGAGGATGACGGTCAGCGCCGGATAGTCGTCGAAAAGGCCCGACGCCATCAGGCGCAGCGCATGCACCGCCGTCTCCTGGCCGAACGCCCAGACCGGGCCAAGCAGCCACGGATGGCCATTGTAGATCTGCGCCATACTCGGCAGCGGGTTGCGCGGGTGCAGGTAGAACGGCACGTCGAGGTCGGCGACGACGCTCCATAAGGCCCGGTATTGCGGCAGGTCGTAATAGACCGCGCTCTCGGGGTCGACGATCTGCGAGAAGCCGTTGACCAGCGCGCCCTTGAAACCCAGTTCGTTGACGCAGCGCTCCAACTCGCGGATTGCCACGTCGGGGTCCTGCATCGGCAACGCCGCGAACGCCTGAAACCGGTCCGGCCGTTGCTGCACCTGCTCGGCCAGAAAATCGTTGGCGCGGCGGGCAACCTCGGCGGCCCGGTCCGGGTCGAGGATCGCCTGCACCGCCGGGGCGTTGAGCGACAGGATCATCGTCTCGATGCCGTGCCGGTCCATCAACTCGATGCGCCGCCCGTGAATGTCGAGCAGCCGGCTTTTCAGCTCGGCCCATACGTCGTCACCCAGATAACCGGCCGAATCCATCAACGTGTCGTCAGTGGCGAAGTGTTCTTCGAGTGCAATCTTGCCGTCCATGGCTGTCTCCTTGATTGTCGGTTACGGCGAGCGCCGCGAACATTGCGCACCGCCGGCCCTAATCACGGCAGGTTTTGAACCGTAACGGACATTTGTAGCCCCCTATTTATGGTGCTATTTCGGCCACTCGTACGCCACTCGCTTGGTTTCGGCGATCTAGACGGGAGCCACCGGGGGAATCTCGGCTAAAACCCGGTAGCGAAGCGGGTATCGGAAGGCGTGCAGCACAGTCAGCCGGTGGTCAGCGTGATCGTCTGGCTGTCCGTCGCGATTGCGCCGAGGTCGGCGGCCTCGCGATCTGGGTCCGGAACCATCGAGCGGCCGGTAAAGGATACGGGCAACGGATCGTCGTCGAACGGAAAGGGCGAGACGTGATAAACGCTCTCTCCGGCCGGGCGCACCATGACGGTGACGTCCTCGCGCGCGTTGTGAGGAACGTGCATAAACGACTGCTCCACGCGGGCTCCCTCACGCTCGCAATTGAAATAAAGCGCAAGCGTGTCGAAGAACTGGAGTTGCTTGTAGTTTTGCAAGAGATGCCCCTCCTCGATCCAGGCGGCTGTCTCGGGGTTATTAGCGAGCTC
>JAPULJ010000340.1 GCA_027295145.1 Alphaproteobacteria bacterium
GTTTCGCACCAGTATTCGAGAATCGCGCGGCGGTAAAGGAATATCATATCAACATCCGAGACCGGTGGGTTGTCGCCCTTGGCCTCGATGGGCAGCCCTCGATAGAGGCCGAGCAAATCGAACGGTGAGCGCAACCCCATCTCGCGGCAGGTGTCCTCATCGGGGAAATCATCGACCCGGAGCACAACATTGCGTACGTGGCGGCGCAGCGCCTGCGGGATGCTCGCCAGGGCGGCGCGGGCCATCGCCTCGATCTGATCGAGATCGGGGGCGAGGAGATGCGGGGTCTGGGTTCGGTCCCTCGGCATGATGACGTGAAGATAGTGCGGCTGACGGGCGAGCGAAAGGAATGCCGCGCCTCTATGCGCAAGCCACAACCAGACCTAGATTCGGTTGTGTGGGTCGTCGGGCTGGGGGAGAAATCAAGATGATCGAAAGACTAACCGGCAGCGCACGAACCAAAGCGCTGGCAACGCTTTCCGGTTGGCGGGAGGTCGAGGGGCGCGATGCCATCACCCGCAAATTTACCTTTGAGAATTTTACCGACGCTTTCGATTTCATGACCCAGATCGCGCTTTACGCAGAGCGTGTCGATCATCACCCCGAATGGTTTAATGTCTATTCGCGGGTCGAGATTACACTGACTACCCACGACGCCGGTGGTCTCAGCAAACGCGACATCGCGATGGCGCGCTTCATCGATGATTTGAAACTGTAGCGCCTCAATACGTGGAAACCACGGACACTAGTGTCACCGGCCCCCAATCCTCCTAACGCGGCGGGAATCGCGAGGCGGCGTCGGGGCGGATGCTCTGGCCGTTGAGCATCACAATCTAACACTTTTGCATGACAAGGCCGCGTACTCGTCGGCGTATCCGATGCGCCCTGCTGCATTGCAATGATGAAGGCGCCCGTTCCTATCAGATGATCCCGGTTAGGCAAGCCCGTTGCGGGTGCGCACATAGGTGGCCATATTAAAACGCATGAATGAGCTGATCCTGCATCCGACCGCCGCACGCGACCGCGAGGAGCTCGTCCACGACGGGTTCTGGGACAAGGTGCGAAAGACCGCAGGGAAACTGCCATTTGTCGAGGACGCCGTCGCCGCATATTTCTGCGCGAAAGATCCGAAGGCGCCGGCCTCAGTCAAGGCCGCGATCCTGGGCGCGCTCGCATATTTCGTGTTGCCGGTCGATTTCGTGCCCGATTTCATTGTTGGTCTCGGTTACACCGACGACGCGGCGGTACTTTACGGCGTGCTGAAACTGGTGCACACGAACATCAGCCATGCGCATAAGGTCCTCGCCGCCGGCGTTCTCGGCACTGAACCGCCCTCGCCGCCGGCGGTCTAAGCCAACGCAACATCGCGCTTCATCGATGAGTTAGCCCTAGCCCCTAGTCACAAGGGCGGTACGGATTCCGGCGTCACCGGGCCCGAACATTCCTAGCGCGGCGGCATGCGCGCGGCGGCGTCGAGGCGGATACACTCGCCGTTGAGCATTAGGTTCTCGATCATGTGCATGGCCAGACGGGCATATTCGTCCGGGCGGCCAAGACGCTTGTTGGGGAAGACTTCAATCGACATGAGCGTTTTCTGTACGCTCTCCGGCAGGGTGTCGAACATCGGGGTTTGGATGAACCCCGGCGCAATCGTAAGCACCCGAATGCCGTAGCGCCCGAGTTCGCGGGCCGCAGGCAGCATCATGCCGACGACGCCGCCCTTCGAGGCCGCATACGCCACCTGCCCGATCTGCCCCTCGAAGGCGGCAACGGACGCCGTGCTGATAATCACTCCACGCTCGTCTTCCTCGAGGGGATCGAGCTTGGCCATGTCGGCGGAAGCCAGGCGCAGGCAGTTGAAGCTGCCCAGCAGGTTGATCGCGATCACTTTCTCGAAATTTTTTTGCGGTATTGGGTTGCCGTCGCGGTCGACGATTTTCTCCGGCGGTCCGATGCCGGCGCAGTTGATCAGGACGCGCGCCGGCCCCACCGCCTTGCGCGATTGCTCGAACGCTGACTCGGTGGAATCAGTGCTGGAAACGTCGCATTCGATTGCCGCACCGCCGATCTCCTTGGCGACAGCGTTGGCGCCGTCCATGTTGACGTCGAAGATCGCGACCTTGGCGCCGGCGGATGCCAGGTGCCGTGCCGTTTCGGCCCCCAAGCCCGACCCACCGCCGGTCACGATCGCGGAATGTCCCTTTACGTCCATTTCTTTTCCCCCGGTTTTGCCTGAATTTCAGGCAGCTTAAACTCGATCAAGGTATCGCCCATTCCTATCAGATGAGCCTAGCCAGGCAAAGCTAACGCCCGTCCAGTTTGCTTCGCATCACCAGCCCACTCCCCCGCCCGACCACCCCAAGCATACTGTCGTTGGGTGGCCGGGCGGAGGAGTGGGCTGGTGATGTGGTCGATTATTCAGGACGCGTCAGCGCCCGACGCGTTCGGCCGCGGTATCGCGCGCGGCCTTGGCAGAGCGGGCGACCACGGCCTCGCGGTGGGCGACATAGACCGAAGCGGCGACGATCACCGCGGCGCCGATGCCGCTCCACAAATCGGGGATCTGCCCGAAGAAAAAATAGCCGATCAGGGCGGCAAAGATCAGGCGGGTGAAGTCGAAGGGCATGACCGCCGAGGCTTCGGCGACAGTGAAGGAGCGGGTGATGCATTGGTGTGCCGCGGTGGCGACGCCGCCCAGGGCGATGAGCCAGGCCAGCGTTGTCCAGCTCGGCGTCTCCCAAACGAACAGCGCCGGTATCAGTGACATCGGGGTTAGGTAGATCACCATATAGGTGACGATGGCGCTGGTTGGCTCGGTGCGTGAGAGGATCTTGATCATCACGGTGGAAGTGGCCATCAGCAGCGAGGAAAATAATACTGCCAGCGTCGGCCAGCCGATCTCCTGCACGCCCGGGCGCAGGATGATGAGGGCGCCGACAAAGCCGACGAGTATCGCCGCCCATCGCCGCGCCCGCACCACCTCGGCGAGGACAAACACCGCCAGGATCGTCGCGAACAGCGGTGCGGTGAAGCTAAGCGCTGTCGCCTCGGCCAGCGGCAGGATGGTGATCGCCCAGAACCAGGCCAGCATGGCCGCCAGCCCGGTGATCCCGCGCACGGTGTAAAGGCCGATGCGCTGGGTCTTCAGTCCGCCCCAACCGACCCGGGCAAGCCAGGGCATCATGAAGGCGAGCCCGAAGAAATTTCGGAAGAAGGCGATCTCGAAAGGGTGAAGTTCTGCCGAGACGTGGCGGATGATCCCCGCCATCGCAGCGAAACCGAGGCAGGCGCCGACCATCCACAGGGCCCCGGCCAGCGGTGCATCGTCGGGTTTAACGCTGACTGGGGAATTTTCGGTGCCGGCCATCTCCGCAATATAGTGAGGCGCGCAATGGCCAGCCAGCCGGTCCCGGCAGACCTCCGTTGCGCCCGGCGCGGGGGGCTCGCAGCACACTGGAAACGGCGGGCGGCGGCGATCATACTGCGCCTCCCGAATCGGCGGCCACTGGCGCCAGAGACGTAGGAGAGAAGCGTTGGACAAACCGCTATGGCAGCCGTCGAAGGCGCGCATCGAGAGCACCAATCTCGCGGCGTTCGTCGACCAAATCGCCGACCAGTGGGGGGTCGATCACGGCCGCGACTACATGGCGTTGTGGCAATGGTCGATCGACGAGATGGAGAAGTTCTGGGTCTCGTTCTGGGATTTCTGCGGGATCATTGCCGAAACCCGTGGGGAGCGCATCATCGTCGACGCCGAGAAGATGCCGGGCGCGCGGTTCTTCCCCGGTGCCCGCCTCAACTTCGCGCAGAACCTGCTGCGCCGTCGCGACGAGACGATCGCGTTGAAATTCTGGGGCGAGGATAAGGTGCGCCGGCAGATGAGTTGGGCGGCGCTCTACGATGCCGCTTCGCTTCTCGCCCAGGCGTTCCGCAAAGCCGGGCTGAAACCGGGCGACCGCGTCGCCGCCTATATGCCCAACATGCCCGAAACCATCGTTGCCATGCTGGCTGCGAGCAGCATCGGCGCAGTGTTCTCCTCGTGCTCCCCGGACTTCGGCAGCCAGGGCGTGATCGACAGGTTTGGTCAGATCGAGCCCAAGTTCCTGATCTCGGCCGACGGCTATCACTACGCCGGCAAGTCCCATTCCTCGCTCGATAAGCTGCCCGCGATTATCGCCGCGATGCCCAGCATCGAGCAGGTCATCATCGTGCCTTATCTGAGCGATGCGCCGGATGTTTCGGCGGTCCCCAAGGCGACGGTGTTGCCTGATTTCGTCAAAGAATTCGAGGCCGGCAAGATAGTCTTCGAGCAACTGGCATTTAACGCGCCGCTCTACATCATGTTCTCCTCGGGCACGACCGGGGTGCCGAAATGCATCGTTCACGGGATTGGCGGCAGCCTGCTGACGCACCTCAAGGAGCATAAGCTTCACGCCGATATAAAGCCCGGCGACCGGCTCTTCTGGTTCACCACCTGCGGCTGGATGATGTGGAACTGGCTGGCCTCGGGGCTGGCTTCGGAGGCAACGCTGCTGCTCTATGACGGCTCGCCCTTCCATCCCGACGGCAATGTCGTTTTCGATTTCGCCGACGCCAACGATATGAGCTTCTTCGGCACCTCGGCGAAGTTCTTCGATGCCTGCAACAAGGCCGGGATGGAGCCTGGTAAAACCCACAAGCTGACCAACGTCCGCTCGATCGGCTCGACAGGCTCGCCGTTGGTGCCCGAGGGCTTCGATTACGTCTACGACAAGATCAAACCCGATATCCATCTGGCGTCAATGTCCGGCGGCACCGACCTGCTCGGCTGCTTCGTCGGCTCGAACCCGTTCGGGCCGGTGTGGCCGGGCGAGATTCAGGCGCCGACGCTGGCTATGGCGGTCGATGTCTTCAACGAGGAGGGACAATCGGTCCGCGGCGAGAAGGGTGAGTTGGTCTGTACAAAACCCTTCCCCTCGCTGCCCATCGGATTCTGGAACGATCCCGACGACAAACGATATCACGCAGCCTACTTCGAGAAATACGAGAATGTGTGGAACCACGGTGACTGGATCGAGCATACCGAGCACGACGGCTACATCATTTACGGGCGTTCCGATGCAACGCTCAACGCGGGCGGGGTGCGCATCGGCACGGCGGAAATCTACCGCCAGGTCGAAGGGCTCGATGAGATCGTCGAGGGGCTGGTGATCGGCCAGGATTGGGACAACGATACCCGCATCGTGCTCTTCGTCCGCCTGCGCGAGGGCCAAAAACTCGACGACGCCCTGACCAACAAGATCAAGAAACAGATTCGGGCCAACACCACCCCGCGCCACGTGCCGGCCCGTATTCTCCAGGTGCAAGACATTCCGCGCACCAAGTCCGGCAAAATCGTCGAACTCGCCGTCCGCGAAGTCGTCCACGGCCGCCCGGTCAAGAACATCGATGCTCTGGCCAACCCCGAGGCGCTGAAAGAATTCGAAGGGCGCGAGGAGTTGAGCGCGTGATCGCCGTCATCTTCGAGGTTGAGCCGAAGGAGGGGCGGGCGCAGGATTATTTTGATATTGCG
>JAPULJ010000341.1 GCA_027295145.1 Alphaproteobacteria bacterium
ATACCCACTGCGCAACAACAACAGCCCTTTCCTTACGAAATCCGATGGTAGACCCATAGCGGTCTTGGCGTCTAGTAGTGACTTGATACCGCACCATGACATTGATCGCTAACATTCCATCCGAAAATGGTCGTGCAGAGCGGCTTTTCCTTTTTGCGTAACTGACACCGCTCGGGTGCCTCTTTGCCTTCGAAGCCAGCCGTGGTCACAAAATTGCTCAAACAATTCGGCGGCCAATGCGCCGCCCAAATGCGCGTCCCGTTCACTCCAATCAGGACAACATCGGACAATGCGGCGGCGCTTCGCCTTCAACGCATCTAGATCGATACCGAGACTGACGAAAGCCTTTTCACCCTTATCCAATAGGGCAAAGCCTCTGGGCGTGCGTTCAATGTATTGAAGCTGTGCAAAAGCCTCGGCGAGCCTGACACCGAGACTCCCAGCCAGATGGTCATAGCAGCTTCTGGCATATCTGATCGCATCATCGTGGTGACTTCGGGGTCGATGACGCGGTGCAATGTTGGCCGCCAGGGCTTCTAGTGCTTCCAAGGCTTCGGCGACTTCGTGGCAAGCCAGGCTGTAGTATCGGTGCCGTCCCTTGCATTCCACGGTGACCATCCCAGCCTCGGTCAATCTTGCCAGATGCCCACTGGCCGTATTCGGGGCGACGCCAGCGACATGTCCCAGTTCCGTGGCGGATAGAACACCATCATCCTTGAGCGCGGACAGCATATTGGCGCGCCCAGGATCACCGATAAGCGCGGCGGCTTCCGCGATGTAGGGTATGTCGATCATTATTCGGTCTTAACCGAAATATATGATGGGCGCAATCATTTATTATGCGATGAATGCCAAGTGTCTGCCTGCGAGGTGGCAGCTCGGCTTCGGAACCAAACCCAATGAAGAGGGGCAATAATGTTTCACATGCTCATCTGTTTTGATCTCAAGCCCGATGTCGAGATCGGAGCCTTTGGCGAGGCACTGACAGACTATACCGTGCACTTGCAGGAGCTCGATCTGGTGGAAAGCAATGGCCCCATCGGGCAGCGGCAGTCCGACACCATTTTGGATACCGACGGCGATCGCCACCACCAATACTTTAACACCATGTCCTTCCGAGACCGCGCCCAGGCCGATGCCGCCGCCGATTACATCAAGGCGCACACGGAGCCCGGTCCCTCCATTCATCACGCCGTCTATTCCAAGGTGCAAAATCAGATTTTCATCTGCTGGCAGGATATGGATTAGGAACGATTGTCATGTCTTCCGGTTATGGCTAAACACTCTTGGAGCTGCTGCGCAAGGCACGCGGCGCCGAGATGTCCGAGAGCCTGTGGCACGACCCGCTGATGTACCAGGGGGCTGTCCGACGGCTTCCTGGGGCCGCGCGACCCGATCGCGGTGGCGCGCGAGGACTGGGGCATCGACTTCGAGGCCGAGATCGCGGTCGCGGTCGACGACGTCCCCATGGGGGTCGCGCCCGAGCGCGCTGGCCGCCACATCAAGGCGCTGATGCTGGTCAACGATGTCAATCTGCGCGCCCTGGCGCCGAACGCGCTGGCCAAGGGCTTCGGCTTCCTGCACAGCAAGCCGGCCAGCGCCTTCGCGCCGGTCGCGGTCACGCCCGACGAGCTGGGCGCGGCCTGGGACGGCGGCCGGGTGCACCTGCCGCTGGTCAGCCACCTGAACGGCCGCCTGGTCGGCCGGCCCGACGCCGGCCCGATGCCGGCATCGACATGACCTTCGATATTCCCAGCCTCATCGCCCATGCCGCGCGCACCCAGGCGCTCGCGGCCGGGACCATCCTCGGCTCGGGCACCGTGTCCAACCGCGACAATTCCGCGGGTTCGTCGTGCCTGGCCGAGGTGCGCACGATCGAGACCTTGGAACGGGGCGCGCCCGAGACCCCCTTCATGGGCTTCGGCGACCGCGTGCGCATCGAGATGCTGGATAAGGCCGGCGCCTCGATCTTCGGCGCCATCGAGCAATAGGTGGTCGAGGCCGCACGCCAAGCGCCGCCTAACGGCCGGGAAGCGACGGGGCGCGCCAAGCGCCGGAAATGCCCATTTCGATAGTGTCTCGGTTCCAAATTCCGCCGAAACAACGCCCGGACCGCCGGTTTTTCAGTGGATCAAATCCGCTCTCCCGCCGATTTCGTCAGCTTCACCCCGGAGAGCGGGCCCATAAGCAGGACTGCGAGATTGTCCGAGTCTGACCCCGGCTCGCTTGAACAGGCGGTAGTCAGTTCCGGAATCCTAAAGTATGGGCAGGAGTTCCTTCAACGCGTCCAATTTTACGGATTTGTAATCCGAGCGCCATGCCAACAGCGTCTTGATTCGAGCGAGGTTGTTCGGCAACGGGTAAAGTCGAAACTGCCCTTTCGATGATACGGTATCCAAAACGCATTGGGGAACGACGGCGAAGCCCGTTCCGGCCGAGACGCAGGCGAGAATGGCAATGTAGGACCCCATGGCGATGACGCCGCCCGGAACAATTCCGGATTCCAACAGCCATTCCTCCAGATACCGGCGATAGGCACAGCCAGTTTTAAACG
>JAPULJ010000342.1 GCA_027295145.1 Alphaproteobacteria bacterium
TATCGCCGTGTAATCATATCCAATTCCCCAGCAGATAAAATCAGTTTTGCGACGCACCGTCCGCCGTCGGCGCCTATTGGACAGATTGAGTTGATTGCCTAAAAGAAAGTTTCTGGCTAACGTTTGACGCCGAGATAAGCGTGCGCCACTTGGTCATCGACAAGCAGATCTCGCGGCCGGTCAGGATCAACCGGCCGCTAGCGCGCCGGCTCGGCTGGCCGGCCCCGGTCGGAAAAACACCCCGCCAGCTGCTCGTCGAGCCAGTCCCAGTCGATCTTGTTGGCCAGGGCGACCAGCGCGTGCTTCATATTGATGATCTGATCCAGACGGGTGCGGAACAGGTCGTCCTGCCGCGCTTTTTGCTGCTGTTTCGGTCGCATCCGATCCCCCAATATCAGACCCTTGAGGGATCCACAACCCGCCCGAAAAATAAATCCCAAAACGCAAGGAAACGACCCCCAGAACCACGGTTTCTTGCAAATCACAGGGCTTCAAATCAGCAGAAATGCCTTGCAAATCATCGGCGATAAACGTTCCTCACAGTAGTCCCATTCCGGGGGGTGGGCAGTTCATCGAGAGGGGGCTGGCGATACGCTCAAGGCCATAACCGGTCAACTATGGGCGCTTAGCCTCGAACATTATGACCCGTTTCTTTAGCCGCTCGCATCTAATCGCGATAATCCCCTTGCCTGTACGCCAAGCCGCAATTCTTAGGTTCTCACTGGGTTTATCGATCCAGGGCCTACCGTAATGGACTATCATCAAACTGATCCGAGCGAGGCATTTCTCGTAAGACATTGGAAAGACAGATTTCTTCAAGGATTCGGCAGCCTTTTTAATACTAAAAGTTCGGTATTCTTGCTTCGACGTCCAACCTTCGCCAAACCGATTGGCAACCCGTTCGTCCCCTGCTCTCAAATTGTTCGCAGGAACGACGATCAATATCGCCACAACAAAGGCTATAAATCGAAACATGATACATTCACCTTTTTAGATACTATTCCAAGCGGGAATCCCGCGTAACTCCTGCAAGTCACTGATAACGGTAGCACAATGGGCATCGGCGCGCGAATCCGGCCCGGCATGACCGACGGATTGCTGGTAAGTATCAAAGAGATTAGTAAGCCCGCTCGATCGAGAAATCGACGACGTCGATCAGGGCGCTCTTGACGTCGGTTTTGGGGAAGATGCCCAGGGCGTCACGCGCGATGGCGCCGTAATGGCGAGCGCGTTCGATGGTGTCGTTAAGCGTTTCGTGCTTGCCGAGCAGTTCGATGGCGCGGCTGAGGTCGTCCTCGCTCTGCTCCATATCTTCCATCGTGCGCCGCCAGAAGGCACGTTCCTCGTCGTTGCCGCGGCGGTAGGCGAGGATGATCGGCAGGGTGATCTTGCCTTCCCGGAAATCGTCGCCGACCGACTTGCCGAGCTCAGCCTGGCTGGCCGAATAGTCGAGCACATCGTCGACCAGCTGGAATGCGATGCCGAGATTGAGGCCGTAATTGTCGAGCGCTTCCTCCTGCGCCTGAGGGCGTCCGGCGACCACCGACCCGACCCGGCAGGCCGCCGCAAAAAGCGTTGCAGTCTTGCCGCGGATGACTTCGAGGTAGGCGCTCTCGGAGGTCTCGGTGTTGTTGGCCGTTGTCAGCTGCGCGACCTCGCCTTCGGCGATTTGGGCCGAGGCACTAGACAGGATATCGAGGACTTCCAGCGAGCCGTCTTCAACCATCAACTGGAAAGCACGGGCGAAGAGGAAGTCGCCGACCAACACCGAGGCCTGATTGCCCCAGACGTTGTTCGCCGTCGCCAGCCCCCGGCGCAGGTCGCTCTCGTCGACAACATCGTCGTGCAGCAAGGTCGCAGTGTGGATGAACTCGACGCAGGCCGCCAGCGCGATATGGCGCTCGCCCTTATAGCCGCACAGCCGCGCCGCCGCCAAAGTCAGTGTAGGACGCAGACGCTTGCCGCCGGCGGCAATGATATGCCCAGCGAGCTGCGGGATCAGCGCCACGTTGCTGTCCATGCGTTTGAGGATCAATTGGTTGACGCGGCCGAGATCGGCCGCAACTAGCGCGTTGACCATGTCCAGGCTGGCACGCCTACCGCTGTCGCGATTGAGGCTGACGACAACACTCACGCTCACAGTCCTTTCCCGATCCTGTCCGGCTCCTCTAGTATAGAGGATATGGTCCACATTCTCCCGGTCAAGGGTCAATTTAGCGCAGGCAGCACGGAGTCATCCCGGTGAAGGAGATCGTGCGAACCAACGATCCGGTGGTGATTTCCTGGATGATCTCGGTGCTGGCCGAGCAGGGGATCGAAGCTTTCGTCCTCGATGCCCATACCAGCGTGCTCGAAGGGACCGCCGGCGCCATCCCGCGCCGCCTCATGGTGATCGACGAAGACCTCGCCAGCGCCCGTGCGGTAATCGAAGCGGCCGGCGGCGGCAAGGAACTGCCCGGCGGATAGATTTACCAAGTTGCGCTGATAATGACCCAGCGGTTTTCTGGCTGAGCTATCGCACCTTACCGATCGGTTTTGCACAAGCGGCGATGATGGCGCGATAGCGGGGCTCAGGGTCGTAGCTTTCCCACAATTTAGGTTCAGCGAGCAGTCGTTTGCTGACCGCCTTCAGCACGCCACTCCAGCGCAGCCGGTCAACGCAGGTGACGAATGGTTTGATTGCCTCCGCGTTGGCCCCAAAGGCCGGCGTCAAAAATACGCCCTCGACTAGTCCGCCGACGTAGTAAAGTTTCTGCAAACCGTACATGTCGAGATAGGCTTTGCCGGTAATGTACCCCCCCTGTTGGCGTTGTTCAGGCTTGGCGCTGGCGGGTTTGTCGCCCTCGCGGCAGCCAGCGCGGATGGCGCGATACATCTTTGCCGGATTGCGATTGTTCCAGGTGCGGCCATCGGCGCGCAGGCGGCGGACCAGAATATCTCGGATACCGGTGCGGCCGAGGGTGTCGATGCACAATCCAAACCAGGCCTGCCGCGCCACCGTGCCGCCGAATACCGGGGCCAGAAACATCCCGTCGAGAAGGCCGGTGACGTAAGCGATCTTGCGCAAAGCTGGCAAATCAAGATAGGCCTGCCCCGAAACGAAACCACCATGGATGGGGGTCTTCGCTTTGCTCCCGTTGGCCCAAGCGATGGTGAACATTATGACAATGGTGAGGATCGACAGCCGCTTCATGGCAAGCCTGTGAGATATCGCCGCTGGCCGACCTTTACCCAAGCCCGCCCAAGCGCCAAACTACCTTAGCTATCCAGGAGGCGCCATGTTGGAGCTTGCAACTACCGATGACGGGCTGCTCGATGGCCGCATCGTCCTGCGCCAGCCTGCAAAGGGCTACCGCGCGGCGATCGACCCGCTGATGCTCGCCGGCGCAGTGCCGGCGCGGGGTGCGGACTGCATCCTCGATCTCGGCTGCGGCGCAGGCGCCGGAGCCCTGGCTCTTGCTGCGCGCCTACCGCAAGCGCACGTGACGGGTGTCGAACTTGACCCGGGCATGGCCGGCCTGTTCGCGGAAAACATTCTCGTCAACGGTTTTAGCGATCGCCTGGAAGCGGTCACCGGCGACATCGCGGCGCTGACGCCCGAGCTATGCGATGGCCGCTTCGATCATGTGATGATGAACCCGCCCTACCTCGAAGCGCTCAACGCCACTCCATCACCAGACCCGCGCAAGCAACAGGCCTGTGTTGAGGGCGCAGCGCGGCTTGCCGATTGGATAGAGGCCGGCCTCGCTGGCGTTCGCTGCAAGGGCAGCATCACGGTGATCCACCGCGCCGACCGCCTCGACGACATCATCGCCCTCCTGCACGGGCGCGCCGGCGGCGTTGTTGTCTTTCCTTTGTGGCCGAAGAAAGGCGAAGCGGCGAAGCGGGTCATCGTCTCGGCGTGCAAGGGCGTGAGATCGCCGGCGAGAGTGTCACCGGGCTTGGTGCTGCACCGAGCCGATGGCGCTTTCACGCCGGAGACCGATGCGATTCTGCGAGGCGCCGGCGCGTTGGTGATGTAAATTGGCGCCAAACTTGGAATCGTCGAGTGGTCTGCCTATCATTGATAGATCGTTCATTGCTAGAAGCGGTTTTGCCGCCGGAGTAGTGTGACCATGATCTTTGGCTCCTCAGCGCCCGTCGTCGCGGTCATCCGTTTGCACGGCGTCATCGGCCGGCTCGGGCCCTTACGCAGCGGGCTGACGCTGGCCGGGCTCGCCGGCGTCATGGAGCACGCTTTCAAGCTCAAGCACCTCAAGGCGGTGGCAATTGCGGTCAACTCGCCGGGCGGCTCGCCGGTGCAGTCCTCGCTGATCTTCAAACGCCTGCGCGCGCTGGCAGAAGAACGCGACGTGCCGATTCTTGCCTTCGCCGAGGACGCCGCGGCCTCGGGCGGCTATTGGCTGGCCTGCGCCGGCGACGAGATCTATGCCGACAGCAATTCGATCGTCGGCTCGATCGGCGTCATCAGTGCCGGGTTCGGCTTTCCTGAGATGATCAAGCGCTTCGGGATCGAGCGGCGGATCCACACCGCCGGCGAGAACAAGGCCATCCTCGACCCCTTCGAGGCTGAAAAGCCCGAAGATATCAAACGCCTTACTGCCATCTTCAGCGACATCCATGAAAGCTTCATCGAGCTGGTGCGCGACCGCCGGGGCAAGCGTCTGAAGGGCGACGACAAGGAAATATTCAGTGGTGCCTTCTGGACCGGCAGGCAAGCCCTCGAACTCGGCCTCATCGACGGCATAGGCGATCTGCGCACTGTGCTACGCGAACGCTTCGGCAAGGAGGTCAAGCTGCGCGTGATGCAGCCCCGCAAGAGCTGGCTGAAGCGGCGCCTGGGATTTCGTTCCGCTGGCGGCATGGAACCCCTGGGCAGCGGCTGGGCCGGCGACCTGCTGGCAACGATCGAAGAACGTTTCCTGTGGAACCGGCTGGGACTCTGATAACCTCACGCTTTGCTTGACCCCCTTGACGTCAAGGGAATAAGGGATTCGTCATGTTTGGATTCAGCATAGGCAAGCTCGCCGTTCTCGCCGCGATCATCGCTGCGGTATGGTACGGCTTCAAGCTCTACCACCGCCTCGAGGCCAAGCGCGCCGCCGAGCAACTTGGCAGGCGCGACTCAAAGGATACAGGCGAGGCGATGGTCGAGTGCAAGGCTTGCGGCGTCTACAATCCGGCCAGCGGCGCCAAAAACTGCGGCCGCGCCGATTGCCCCTATTGAACCGGCCCTCAAGCCGGCCTGCCTTGACCCCCTCGCCGTGCCGCGTCTAGTTTGCCGGCCAGCACGACCGCCCGGCCCGAAATGGCGCACACACCGAACCCCAAAACCTGCTTCCAGCGTTTGATCCTCCGGCTCCAGGACTACTGGGCGGAGCAGTCTTGCGTCATTCTGCAGCCCTACGACATGGAGGTCGGCGCCGGCACTTTTCATCCAGCGACCACATTGCGTGCGCTCGGACCCGAGCCGTGGCGGGCGGCCTATGTCCAGCCCTCGCGGCGGCCCTCGGATGGGCGCTACGGCGAGAACCCCAATCGGCTGCAGCATTACTACCAGTTCCAGGTCATCCTCAAACCCTCGCCGCCCGACAGCCAGGAGCTCTACCTCAAGAGCCTCGATCGGCTCGGCATCGACCCGCTGGCCCACGACATCCGCTTCGTCGAGGACGATTGGGAAAGCCCGACACTTGGCGCCTGGGGCCTTGGCTGGGAGGTCTGGTGTGACGGTATGGAGGTGACCCAGTTCACCTATTTCCAGCAGGTAGGCGGAATAGACTGCGACCCGGTCTCAGTGGAGCTGACCTATGGGCTCGAGCGTCTGGCGATGTACGTGCAGGGGGTCGAGAACGTCTACGACCTCGATTTCGACGGCGCCGGCACGACCTACGGCGATGTCTTTCTGCGCGCCGAGAAAGAATACTCGGCCTACAATTTCGAGCACGCCAACACCGATGCGTTGTTGGCGCATTTCGATGCTGCCGAGGAGGAATGCGCGGCCTTGCTGAGCGCCGGCCTGCCGCTGCCGGCCTACGATCAATGCATCAAGGCGAGCCATTTCTTCAACCTGCTCGACGCGCGCGGTGTGATTTCGGTCACCGAGCGCCAATCCTATCTCCTGCGCGTCCGCGACCTCACCAAGGGCTGCTGCGAGAGCTGGCTGGGAAACGGCGGGAGTACGCGGCTCACTGTGGCAAACAATGCCTGAACTCCTCCTGGAACTCCTGTCCGAGGAAATCCCCGCGCGTATGCAGGCGCGCGCGGCCGACGACCTCAAACGTCTTTTCACCGAGGGGCTGAAGAAATCCAATTTGAGTTTTGAGCGCGCCGAAGCCTACGCAACACCACGCCGCTTGGCCCTCATCGTCGACGGCATCCCGGCCAAGGCGCCAGACTTCAAGGAGGAACGCAAGGGCCCACGTGTCGGTGCCCCCGACCAGGCAATCCAGGGTTTCCTGAAATCCGTAGGCCTCAACTCCCTCGACCAATGCGAGAAGCGCGAGGTTAAGGGGAACGAGCATTGGTTCGTGGTCAATCTCATTGCCGGCCAAGAAACAATGGGTGCAATCCAATTAATAATCGAGGACTGCATCAACTTGTTGTCTTGGCCGAAATCGATGCGATGGAACGGAACGACGATCCGATGGGTTCGACCACTCCGAAGCATCCTGTGCGTCTTTGACGGAAACTGCCCAGAAATTGAGATCGACCTCGTTCGGACGCCGGAGCAGGCAACGACGGCTGATCCAGTAGTGATGATAAAGGGTGATAAGAATACCGTCGGTCACCGCTTCCTCGGGCCTGACCTGATCGAAGTAACCGACTTTGCCGACTACAAGGCCAAGCTCGAAGAGGCGTATGTCATTCTCGATCCGGCAGACCGGCGCGCCAAGATCAAAAAGGGCGCCGAGGCGCTGGCCAAGAAGGCCGGGTTCGTCCTGCGCGACGATCCGGCATTGCTCGACGAAGTCACGGGGCTGGTCGAGTGGCCGGTGGTTTTGATGGGCGCGATCGACGATGCCTACATGGACGTGCCGCCCGAAGTGCTGGTCACCGCCATGCGCCACCACCAGAAATACTTCGCCCTTGAGGACGAGGCTGGCAAGCTGGCGCCGAAGTTTATCGTCGTCGCCAATATCGAGACGGCAGACAAGGGCAAGGCAATTGTCGCCGGCAACGAGCGGGTACTACGCGCGCGCCTCGCCGACGCCAAGTTCTTCTGGGACCAGGACCGAAAACACACCCTAGCCTCGCGGGCGGTGGCGTTACAGGAGATCGTATTCCACGCCCGCCTCGGCACCCTCGATCAGAAGATCGACCGGGTGCAGGCGTTGGCTACCGCCATCGCCGAGCAGGTCCCCGGGGCGGACCGCGATAAAGTGCGCTCGGCCGCACGGCTGGCCAAGGCCGATCTCAGCACCGGTATGGTCGGCGAGTTTCCCGAGCTTCAGGGGATCATGGGGCGCTACTACGCTTTATCCGATGGCGAAAGTGCCGAGGTTGCTGATGCCATCGCCGAGCACTACGCGCCGCGCGGGCCTGGTGATAGCTGTCCGAGCGCGCCGGTTTCGGTGGCGCTGGCGCTGGCCGACCGGCTCGACACGCTGGTCGGGTTTTGGGCGATCGACGAAAAGCCGACCGGCTCGCGCGATCCCTACGGGCTGCGCCGGGCAGCGCTGGGGATCATTCGTCTGGTCATCGAGAACAACCTACGCCTGCCTCTCGCGCCGCTGATGAATGGGGGCGCCGAAATGCTGCTGAACCAGCGGCTGACCGAAAGCGTCCTCGAAAAGCGCGCTATCCTCGACGATCTCGGCCTTGACGACCAACTCGCCGTCGAGACTTTGGAGGTCGAGGTCGAGGACGACACGCCGTTCGGGGAGGTTTATGCAATCGTTCCCGAACTCCTCACCTTCTTCGCCGACCGCTTGAAAGTGTATTTGCGCGAACAAGGCGTTCGCCACGACCACGTCGATGCGGTTTTTGCTCTCGGCGGCGAGGACGACATTGTGCGCCTGCTGGCACGGGTCGAGGCGCTGGCCGGGTTCCTGGACAGCGAAGACGGCGCCAACCTGCTGATCGCCTATCGCCGCGCCGCCAACATCGTCCGCATCGAGGAAAAGAAGGACAAGGCCAGCTACGCTGGCGCGCCCGACCCGTCGGTGCTTGAGGAGGCGGAGGAAAAAGCGCTATTCAAGGCCCTCGGGACGGCCGCGAATGCTGCCGGCGCGGCGATAGAACAGGAGAAATACAAACACGCGATGGCGGCGCTTGCGCGTCTGCGCGAACCGGTCGATACCTTCTTCGATGAGGTTACGGTCAACGCCGAGGACGGCAAGCTCCGCGCCAACCGCCTGCGCCTGCTCTCCTCCATCAAGGCAACTATGGACAAAGTCGCGGACTTCTCGAAGATCGAGGGGGGGTAAGTCAGCGCCGCGTTCAGGTTGCTGTGGTTTCAGGTTTTGGGGGTAGAGCGAATAGAGATGGCGAAGAAGGCAAAGGGGAAATCACCCGCGTCCAAATGGGTATACGGCTTCGGCGGTGGCAAGGCCGAGGGTGATGCGGGGATGAAAGAATTGCTCGGCGGCAAGGGCGCCAACCTTGCCGAGATGAGCACCATCGGCCTGCCGGTGCCCCCCGGCTTTACTCTGACGACCGAGGTTTGCACCTACTTCGAAGAACGCGGGCAATCCTATCCAGACGATCTTGAGGCCGAACTTGATTTGGCGCTGGCTTCGATCGAGAAGATCGTCGGCGCCAAATTCGGCGATCCAGCGAACCCTCTGCTCGTCTCGGTGCGATCCGGCGGACGCGCCTCGATGCCGGGGATGATGGATACCGTCCTCAATCTCGGCCTCAACGACGAGACCGTCGAAGGGTTGGCCACCTTGAGCGGCGATGCGCGTTTCGCCTATGACAGCTACCGCCGCTTCATCCAGATGTACGCCAGCGTCGTGCTCGGCGTCGAGCACCACCAATTCGAGGAGTTGATCGAGTTCGGCAAGGACGAGAAGGGCGTCACTCTCGACACCGAGCTTGAAGCCGATGACTGGAAGACCCTAGTCGGGCGCTTCAAGGCGATGATCGAGGAAAATCTCGGCATGCCCTTTCCCCTCGATCCGCGCGACCAGCTTTGGCGGGCTATCGGCGCTGTCTTCGCCAGTTGGATGAACCAGCGCGCCATCACCTACCGCCGCCTGCACAACATCCCCGACGATTGGGGCACGGCGGTTAATGTCCAGGCAATGGTGTTTGGCAATATGGGCGAGAATTGCGCGACCGGGGTCGCCTTTACCCGCAATCCCTCGACCGGAGAAAATGCCTTCTATGGCGAATATCTCGTCAATGCCCAAGGCGAGGATGTCGTCGCCGGGATCCGCACGCCGCAAAACCTGACCCTTGCCGGCAAGGCAGCCAACAAATCCAAGCTGCCGGCGATGGAGGAGGTGATGCCCGATATTTTCGGGCAGTTGGACACCGTGCGCCGCACGCTCGAAACTCACTACCGCGACGTCCAGGATATCGAATTCACTGTCCAGAAGGGGATGCTGTGGATGTTGCAGACGCGCACCGGCAAGCGCACGACGCAAGCAGCCTTACGCATCGCCGTCGAGATGGCACAGGAAAAATTGATCACAAGAGAGGAGGCGGTCGCCCGCATCGACCCGCTGGCCCTCGACCAGATTTTGCACCCGACCCTCGACCCCAACGCCAATATCACCATCCTGACGCGTGGGCTGCCGGCCTCGCCAGGCGCCGCCTCGGGCATCGTCGCCTTCACCGCCGACGAGGCCGAGGCACTGGCTGGCAAGGGCGAGGATGTAATCCTGGTGCGCATCGAAACCTCACCCGAAGACATTCACGGCATGCACGCCGCCCGTGGCATCCTTACCGCGCGGGGCGGGATGACCAGCCACGCCGCCGTCGTCGCCCGGGGCATGGGGCGGGCGTGCGTCGCCGGCGCCGGCGAGCTGCGCATCGATATTCCGGCCCGGCAGATGACCGTGCGCGACGTGAGTGTAAAGGCGGGCGAACGCATCACCATCGACGGCGGCGCCGGCACGGTGATGCTGGGCGAAGTGCCGACCATCCAGCCCACCCTGTCGGACGAATTCGAAACCTTGATGAGCTGGGCCGACGGGGCGCGCCGGATGAAAGTGCGAGCCAACGCCGATACTCCCGTCGATGTGCGAGCTGCCCTTGATTTCGGCGCCGAGGGTATCGGGCTGTGCCGCACCGAACATATGTTCTTCGAGGGCGAGCGCATCGTCGCCATGCGCGAGATGATTTTGGCCGAGGACGAAGCCGGGCGACGGTCGGCGTTGCAAAAAATCCTACCGATGCAGCGCCGCGACTTCGCCGAGATATTTGAGATCATGGCCGGGCTGCCGGTAACCATCCGCCTGCTCGACCCGCCGCTGCACGAATTCCTGCCACACCAGGATCACGAATTGGAGGAGGTCGCCCGTGCAGCCGAAGTCGATGTCGCCCATGTGCGCCGTCGCGTCGCCCGGCTTTACGAGACCAACCCGATGCTCGGCCACCGTGGCTGCCGACTCGGCATCACCTATCCCGAGATTTACGAGATGCAGGCCCGCGCCATCTTCGAAGCGGCGATCGAGGCGGGCGCGAAAACCAAACAAACAATCGTGCCCGAGATCATGATCCCGCTGGCCGCGACAAAGGCTGAAATCGATATCCTGAAGGAGGTGATCGATCGGGTCGCCAGCGAAGTCGCGAGCAGGGAAGGAATAAAACTCGATTATCAGGTGGGCACCATGATCGAGCTGCCCCGGGCCGCTCTGCGTGCCGGCGAGATCGCCAAGAGCGCCGAGTTCTTCAGCTTCGGAACCAACGATCTGACGCAAACCGCCTACGGCCTCAGCCGCGATGACGCCGGCAATTTCCTGCCCGATTATCAGGCCAAGGGCATCGTGCCCCATGACCCGTTTGTCACGATCGATATCGATGGGGTCGGCGAGCTCATCTCCATTGCCTGCGAGCGCGGACGAAAAACACGCAAGGACATCAAGCTCGGCATCTGCGGCGAGCATGGCGGCGATCCCGCCTCGATCGCCTTCTTCGAGACCGTGGGGCTCGACTACGTCTCCTGCTCCCCCTACCGGGTCCCTATCGCCCGCCTCGCGGCGGCGCAGGCGACGCTGGGCAAGAAGGGCGGCGACGGGACAGCTTGAGGTCGGCCGGCATACGGATATTGGGAGAAACCATGCGCACCGATACGGACTGTATATTCTGCAAGATCGTCGCCGGCGAAATCCCCTGCTTCAAGCTGTACGAAGACGAGCACACGCTGGCATTCATGGACATCAACCCGGCGAGCACGGGCCACGCGCTGGCTATCGCCAAGGCGCATTGGGAGAATATCCACGAAATCCCAGTTGAGCTCGCTTGCGCCTGCATCGCCACCGCGCAGCGCATCGCCGGAGCGGCCCAGACAGCGCTGTCTCCCGACGGCATCAACCTCCTCCAGGCCAACGGCCCCGGCGCTGGCCAGTCGGTGCAGCACTTCCACGTCCACATAATGCCGCGCTACGCCGGCGACGAGCACCTCAAAATAAACTGGGGCCTTAATCCCGGCGACACGGATGAAATCAAGGCGGCGTACGGGAAGATTGCTGGCTGTTTGGGATAGGACGCGCGCTAGTTGAGCTCGTCGTCCTTCCAGAATTTGGTACCCTGAATTGTCGCTTGCAGGGCAAGGCCGTGCTCTGTGATCTGATAGAGCTTGATGCCGGGGGCAACGTCGATGGCGCCGGCGAGGGCGCCGCCCTGTTTGCCGGTTTTTGCCGCGGCGTCGGCCTGAGCGCTGGCGTTCCAGCCGTGCTCGACGAATTGGCGCATCGCTCTACGTGTGGTGAAGACGAATATTCCCCTGAAATCCTTCACGCCGAGACCAATGCCGATACCGGCGCTGCCCATCTTCATGTAGGTGGCCTTGCCGGTCCGGTTGTCGCGAACGATCCCCCAACCGGCCCCGGCGGACACCAGCAACAGATTGATGTTGACGTTGCTGAACACGCCATAACCGGCGGCGCGCCGGATAATTGCTTTTGTTCCAGGCCGGATCATGTAGAGTTTGGTCAGCGCATCGCGGCGCATGTTGTGGACGCTTTGCCGCTGTGATGCGACCGTGTCGCCCGGCGGGGTCATGCAGGCTGTGGTGAGCACTATGATTGCGAGTGCCGGCGCCAAGCGATAAATCTGCCGTCTCATGGGTAATGCTCCGCAGGCAGGCCGCAGTTCGGCCATCCAACAGCACCGTGTGCAGCGCATCTTCGCGCCGAATTGTTAGCAACCTCCTAACTGCGTTCCCAATGCCCGTATGCGCCCAAGTCCGGCTACCCCGCTACGGCAATCTCCTCCTCCAGGCCAACGGCTGCGGCGCCGGCCAGTCGGTGCAGCACTTCCACATCATGCCGCGCTACGCCGGCGGCGAGCACCTCAAAATAAACAGGGCATCAACGCCGGCGACATGGAGGAGATCAAGACGACGTACGAGAAGATTGTTGGGTGTTTGGGATAGGCCGGTTCGGTCATTCCGAGCGCGACCAGTCCGCTTGTTCTGCCGCCTCATGCGGCGGAGGTTTTATCGCCTTAGTTGATCCGGACTCGCCCGGCCAGCGCCTTGATGATCGCCTCCTTGGGCAGCATGCCGCGCAAGCGTCCCGTCTCGTCGACCACGGCGACCGGCAGGTCGCTCTGAAGGGTGAGCGGCAGGACTTCCTCCAGCACCATGTCTTCGCGCGCTTCGGGCACCTTCTCGGCGAAATCGGCGAGCGAGCCAGCCTTTTTGCGCGCTGCTTTGCGCGCGCCCGCGGCCGTCAGGGCGCCGACGAGCTTGCCTTTGGCGTCGACCAGATAGGTGATCTGGAAGGCGCCGGCGCGAATTTGCGCAAGGGCTTTGGCCGGTGTCGTGTCGGTGCGCACAGTGGCGCAGTCGAGTTTGACCCGGCCGGCGGTCAGCACCCGGGCGCGATTGACGTCCTCGACGAACGCGGCGACATGGGCATCGCCGGGCTTGGTCAGGATGTCTTCGCCGGTGCCTGTTTGCAGGATCTTACCGTCTTTAAGAATGGCGATGCGGTCGCCCAGGCGCAGGGCCTCGTCTAGGTCGTGGGTGATGAAGACGATGGTCTTCTTGAGCCGTGCCTGTAAGTCGAGAAGCTGGTCCTGCATGTCGCGCCGGATCAGCGGATCGAGGGCGCTGAACGCTTCGTCCATGAGCAATATATCGGCGTCGGTGGCCAATGCCCTGGCGAGGCCGACCCGCTGCTGCATGCCGCCTGACAATTCGTGCGGGAAGGCGCCTTCGTAGCCGTGCAAGCCCACCGTATCGATCCATTCGCGCGCTCGTTCCTTGGCGCTTATGCGCGCGGCCCGATCGCTGGCCTGGATGTCGAGC
>JAPULJ010000343.1 GCA_027295145.1 Alphaproteobacteria bacterium
TGATGTTTGCCGCCCTGCTCACCCTCATGCTGATCGCTGTCGCCCTGTACTTCACAGTGGATGCGGCGCTGCGCCGAGCCCTGCGATGGCAGCCGGAATCAGATCCAACCCGCTGACGACGGAAACCAACCTCGATCCAACCAGGAGACTAGAATGCGCCTACAAGCCTTACCCATACTATTCGCCCTCGTCTTTCTTTCCCCCGCGCAGAGCGCACATGGATTGGAGAAACTCACCTTGGTGCTTGACTGGTCAATCAATCCCGACCACGCACCGTTGTTCGTTGCCAAGGAGATGGGTTTCTTCAAAGCCGCAGGTCTCGAACTAACGATGATCGAGCCGGGCGACCCCAACACGCCGCCGAAGCTGGTTGCTGCGGGACGCTACGCCCTTGCCATCTCCTACCAACCGCAACTTCATATGCAAGTCGATCAAGGGCTGCCGTTGGTCCGCGTCGGTACACTGGTTGGAGCGCCGCTGAATTCGCTGGTGGTGTTGAAAAACGGTCCGATCAAATCGATCGGCGACCTCAAGGGACGAAAGATCGGCTACTCGGTCGGCGGGTTCGAGCAAGCGCTGCTGCGTGCGATGCTGGGAAAGTACGGGGTTAAGATGAACGAGGTGACGCTTGTGAACGTCAATTTCTCACTCTCCCCGGCCCTTATGGCACGCAAGGTCGACGCCGTGATCGGCGCCTTCAGAAACTTCGAGCTGAACCAAATGGCGATCGAGGGACGTCCGGGACGGGCCTTCCTTCCCGAATTGGAAGGCGTACCGATCTACGACGAGTTGATTTTCGTCGCCCACCGAGAGCGAACCGGCGATAAGCGCATATTGTCATTTCTCCAAGCCGTCAAAAAGGGCGCTGTCTACTTGCGCGCAAATCCCAAGGCGTCTTGGAAGCTGTTCATCAAAGGCAGAAAAATGCTCGACAATGAGCTGAACCGCCGCGCTTGGCGCGATACGCTCAAGTACTTCGCGCAAGACCCTGCCGCCCTCGATAAGGATCGCTACCGTCGATTCGCCAAATTCATGAAAGCGCAGAACTTGATAAAATCAGTGCCACCGCTAGGCCGCTATGCGGTCGAACTACGGTAATCTAAATCCGCGGGGTAGAGGCCGAGTTTCGCTGGAAATTGGGCTACGCGGCATACTAAAGTCCGCGGCTACGGTCATGTCGCAAAAGGGGGTCTAGTTGCGCGCCATCAGCATTGCCGCATTCTTGTTCGTCACCTGGCTCCTGCTATCGGGACACTACGAGCCGCTGACGCTTGTCTTTGGCGTCCTATCGTGCATCGTCACGGTGTTGATTACTTGGCGCATGGGTCTAAACGACGACGAGGGACATCCAATCCATCTGGGTTGGCGCGTTCCGGTCTACTGGACTTGGCTGTTCTGGGAGATCGTCAAGGCCAACATCGATGTCGCGAAGCGGATCATCAATCCCCGCATGCCGATCAGCCCAATCTTAATAACCCTCAAGACCAGCCAGGCGACCGATTTTGGACAGGTCATCTACGCAAACTCGATTACTCTCACGCCGGGTACCGTTTCACTGAGGATCGATAAGGATACGATTGAAGTCCACGCCCTATCCGAGGAGCTGGCAGCCGACCTCGCGAATGGAACGATGGACCGTATGACGACTTGGTTCGAAGGTCGGGCATGACCGGGAATTCCACACCTTGAGCGCGACAACAACTGTCCTTGCAGGGACCACTGCCGCCGTCATGGTGGTGATGGCGATGGCTTTGGCGCGCGCCATCCTCGGCCCCACCGTCTACGACCGTATCCTCGCGGTGAACATGTTCGGCACCAAGACGGTACTGATCATCGCGCTGGTTGGATTTCTGGCTGGTCGCCCGGATTTCCTAGATATATCGCTGCTCTATGCGTTGATTAATTTCATCGGAACGATCGCTGTTTTGAAGTTCCTTCGCTATGGCGATCTCGGCCGAGCGAGCGATGAAGAGGGCGAGGTCTGATGACCCTTGTGGTCGACATTGTGAGCTGGATTCTTCTGGCCAGTGGGGCGGCGTTCTTGATCATTGCCGGGATCGGAATCCTGCGATTGCCGGATGTGTTCACTCGCATGCACGCGGCGGGGATCGGCGACACACTGGGCGCTTCCCTAATCGCCGGCGGCCTGATGGTGCAAAGCGGCTTCACGTTGGTCACGGTGAAGTTGATGTTCGTACTCCTGTTCCTTTTCTTCACGTCTCCCACCGCCACTCACGCGCTGGCAAAAGCGGCGCTTTCCGGCCGGGTCAAACCATTGCTCGCCAGGGAGGGGAAACAATCCAAATCCTGATCGACATTCTGCTGATTGGGTTTCTCGCAACAACGGCTATCGCGATCGTCCGGCTGCGCAACCTGTTCGCCGTGATCATGTTGGCGGGGCTCTACAGTCTCTTGTCGGCGGCGATCTTCGTCATCCTCGATGCGGTCGATGTAGCCTTCACCGAAGCGGCCGTCGGGGCCGGAATCTCCACTGTTTTGCTGCTGGGGACGTTGGTCCTCACTGACCGTACGGAAAAGCGACCGGCCACGCAAAGTCTGCGGCCATTGGCCGTTGTCGTTGTGACCGGAGCGGCGCTGATATATGGCACCCTCGACATGCCGTCCTTCGCCGATCCGAAAGCCCCGGCCAACCTCCACGTCGCCCCGGAATACCTCAAAGACCGCGTGCAGCAGCTTCCTTCGGGCAGGCCGGTCGAGGTGGGCATCCCCAACGTCGTGACGAGCATTCTGGCAAGCTATCGAGGCTACGATACGCTCGGCGAGGTGACGGTCATCTTCACCGCCGGTATCGGCGTTCTGCTCCTGTTGGGAAGTACCGGCCAAGGCAGAAAGGAAGAAGACGAGCCCGGTGATACAGCATGAAACATCATGTCGTCCTACGGGTCGTCGCCAAACTCCTGATCCCCTACATACTGCTCTATGCCTTCTACGTTCAGTTTCACGGTGACTACGGGCCGGGCGGAGGTTTTCAGGCCGGCGTGATTTTCGCCTCGGCTTTTATTCTCCACGCACTGGTCTTTGGCCTTGAAAGCGCGCGCAAGGCAGCGCCCTCAGGGGCGGTGCGTTTTGGCATCTCCCTCGGCGTTCTTCTCTACGCCGGTACCGGCGTTTTCGGGCTGCTCCTAGGGGGAAATTTTCTCGACTATTCGGTCCTCTCGAGTACTCCGACGAGCGGCCAACATCTTGGTATTCTGATCGTCGAGGCGGGGGTCGGCATCACGGTTGCGTCAGTCATAATCGCCATCTTTTTCGCCTTCGCCGGGCGGCGGCGTCGCGTGGAGTAACCGCGCCATGGATTTTTTCGAGCGCTTCGTCGGCCTCTACAATTACTGGATCGTCATTATTTTGATGATGGCCGGATTTTACATTGTCATGGCCAGCCAAAATCTGATCAAGAAAATCGTTGGCCTGTCGATCTTTCAGACTTCCGTTTTCCTCCTCTACATCTCGATTGGCAAGGTTCGTGGCGGCACGGCGCCGATCCTGACGGGCGAGCCGGAAATCTACTCGAACCCCCTGCCCCACGTTCTCATCCTGACCGCCATCGTCGTCGGCGTAGCGACCACCGCACTCGGCCTCGCTTTCGTGGTGCGGATCAATGAATCCTACGGCTCGATCGAGGAAGACGAAATCCACAAGTTGGATGAGGGAACGTGATCGAAGCCCACCTTCCGGCTCTGCAAGTGGTCGTACCGCTAATTGCAGCGCCAATTTGCGTGCTCCTGCGTGACCATAGGGCCGCCTGGCTATTAACGCTCGTCGTTTCATGGCTGACCTTTGCGATCGCCATAGCGCTGCTGATGAAGGTTTTGGATACCGGGCCGATCAGCTACGCGCTTGGCAACTGGATCGCGCCTTGGGGCATCGAATACCGGCTCGATCCGTTAAACGCCTTTGTTCTCACCATCGTGGCGGCCCTTGGCGCACTTGTCGCCACCTACGCCCGCGTCAGTGTCATCGCGGAGATCGCACGAGAGCGGATCTATCTTTTCTATTGTATGTATCTGCTCTCGCTCACCGGACTGCTAGGCATCATCATCACCGGCGATGCCTTCAACATATTCGTATTTCTCGAGATATCGTCACTGTCTTCATACGTGCTGATCAGCCTGGGCCGCGACCGGCGGGCCATGACCGCTGCCTACCAGTACCTGATCATGGGCACCATCGGGGCGACTTTTATCCTGATCGGTATCGGGCTCCTTTATATGATGACCGGCACCCTGAACTTGGCTGATCTCGCTAAACGGATACCGCCGATCGCCGATAGCCGGACTGTACTCGCCGCCTTTGGCTTCATCACGGTCGGCGCCAGTCTGAAACTGGCGTTGTTTCCGCTCCATCAATGGCTGCCTAACGCCTACGCCTATGCGCCATCAAGCGTCAGCGCCTTCCTTGCCGGCACCGCGACCAAGGTTTCGATCTATATCCTGTTGCGGTTCATTTTCACCGTGTTTGGTGCGAGCTTTGCCTTCGAGACCCTGCCGCTGGGCGAGATGTTGCTGGCGCTGGCGCTGCTCGCCATGTTCGTCGCCTCAACGGTGGCGATATTCCAGCAGGACATCAAGCGCATGCTTGCCTATTCGAGCATCGCGCAGATCGGTTACATCATCCTCGGCATAAGTTTCGCGACCACGACCGGACTGACCGCCGGCATCCTTCACATCTTCAACCACGCCCTGATGAAGGGCGGCCTCTTCCTGGCGCTGGGCTGCGTTTTCCTGAAGCTCGGCTCGGTCAAACTGGAGGATATGAAGGGGATTGGCCGCACGATGCCGATAACGATGGCCGGGTTCGTCGTCGGTGGCATCAGTCTCATCGGGCTGCCGCCAACCGCTGGGTTCATATCAAAATGGTATCTCGTGCTGGCGGCGCTCGAAAAGAACTGGTGGCCGGTCGCGATCCTGATCGTACTTAGCTCCTTGCTCGCCGTGATCTATGTGTGGCGGGTCATTGAAGTCGCTTATTTCCACGCGCCACCGAAGCGGGCGCAAGGCGATGAAGTAAGCGAAGCTCCATTGAGTATGTTGGTCCCGCTGTGGGTCCTGATCGGCGCCAACCTTTATTTCGGAATTGAGACATCGGCCAGCGTCGGCGTCGCCAAAGAGGCAGCAATCTTCCTGTTGAGATCTGGTTCGTGAGCGATAGCACGCTCATCATCCTGGCGCTTTTGGTGCCGGTCATCGGTGCGCTATTAATCGCAATGTCGGACCGCAAACCCAACCAGCGCGACGGTATCACCCTGCTCACGGCTGTTGCCCTGTTTGCCGCAGTGGCCGCGCTGCTGCCCTCGGTCCTGGCGGGAATGCGGCCGGAATTGTCCCTGATCGAGGTCGTTCCGGGCATCACGATCGCCTTCAGGATCGAGCCCCTCGGCATGATGTTCGCGGCGGTCGCGAGCATTTTATGGATCGTCAATTCGATCTACTCGATCGGCTACATGCGCGGCAACGGGGAATCGCATCAGACCCGTTTCTACATCTGTTTCGCGGTCGCCCTTTGGGCGACGATTGGCATTGCCTTCGCCGCCAACCTCTTCACGCTCTTCATTTTCTACGAAATGCTGACGATCTTAACCTATCCGTTGGTGACCCATCACGGCGACCGGAACTCGGTGCGGGGCGGGCGCGTCTACCTCGGCATTCTGTTGACCACTTCGATCGGCCTGTTGCTGCCGGCGATCGTAGTGACGGGGTTGGCGACCGGGACGCTCGATTTTCGGGCCGGCGGAATCCTCGCCGGAAAGGTCTCGCCGGTCCTCGGCGGGCTATTGCTGGTCCTGTTCATCTACGGCACCGGCAAGGCCGCTCTAATGCCGTTTCATCGCTGGCTGCCGGCCGCCATGGTCGCGCCGACTCCGGTCAGCGCCCTGCTGCACGCCGTCGCCGTGGTCAAGGCCGGTGTCTTCATCGTCGTCAAGGTGGTCGTCTACATTTTCGGGATCGAGTATCTGTCGAAACTCGCCTACACGGATTGGCTGCTGTACATTTCCGGCGCGACCATCATCATCGCCTCCATAATCGCGCTGAGATCGGACAATCTCAAACGCCGGCTCGCCTATTCGACGATCAGCCAACTGTCATACGTGATCATGGCGACGGCCATCCTGCTGCCGATATCGGCGGTCGGCGCGGCCCTTCATATCGCCGTCCACGCCTTTGGCAAGATCACACTTTTCTTTGCCGCGGGCTCGATCTATACGGTGTCTCACAAGACCAAGGTCAGCCAGCTCGACGGCATCGGGCGGCGAATGCCATGGACCATGGGCGCCTTTGCCATCGCCTCCCTGTCGATGATCGGCATACCGCCGACGGCCGGCTTCGTCTCAAAATGGTTCATCGTGCAAGGGGCGTTGCAGGCCCAGTCGGTCTTCGCGCTCGTCGTGGTCGTCCTCAGCACCCTGTTGAATGCCGCCTATTTCCTGCCCATCGTCTACGCCGCCTTCTTCCGCAAGGCCCCGGCGGAAGCCACGCACGGCGAGGCGCCGCTGCCCATGGTAATCGCCCTTGTGGCAACAGCGGGGGGTACGCTGGCGCTATTTTTCTTTGCCGATGTGGTGCTGCAACTGGCCCGCGACATGGTAAGGCCGGGCGGCTAGAGCATGACTGAACCCAAGAAACACTGGCTCGTGCGGCCCGGGACAATCAAGATTCTGTGGGTTGTCTTCGTCGCTATCCTCGCCCTCACGCTTATTGCCGGAGTGTTCATTCCGAACAATGGGTATTTCGGAGCCGACGGGTATTTCGGGTTCTTCGCAGCCTTCGGATTCGGCGTCTGCGTCGTCATGGTCCTCGTGGCCAAGGCCCTGGGCTTCTTCCTCACGCGGCCGGACAGCTACTACGATGATTGAGCTTGTTCCCCCCTGGCTAATCCTGATCGTCGGCGCTCTCGCCCTGCCGTTGGTATCGAGCCGGTGGCGCTCGGTCCTGGTTCTGGCCCTGCCGCTGGCGACCCTGTGGCTGGTCTGGCAAATACCGGATGGGACCAACCTCACCGCCCCGTTCCTCGGCTACGAGCTTGAAATCGTCAAGGCCGACAAGCTGGCGCGGCTGTTCGCGACCGTGTTCTGCCTCATGGCCTTGGCCGGCGGCATGTTCGCCTTGCGCCAGGCAAAGCCTCTCGAACTGAGCGCCGCGTTCTTCTACGCCGGCAGCGCCATCGGCGTGCTCTTCGCCGGCGACATGATCACCCTGTTCGTATTCTGGGAGCTAATGGCGCTGGGCTCGACCCTGGTTATCTGGTCGGCCGACAGCGAGCGGGCGCGCAAGGCTGGGTTTCGATACATCCTCATGCACTTGCTCGGCGGCGTCCTGCTGATGCTCGGCATCATCGACTACATTGCGGTCACCGACACCGTTTCGTTCGGGCCCGCGCCGATCCATGAGCTTCTCGGCACCAGCCGTCCGGGCACCTGGTTGATCCTGGCCGGCTTCCTCGTCAATGCCGGCGCCGCGCCGTTGTCCGCGTGGCTGCCCGACGCCTACCCCGAAGCCTCGCCCAGCGGCATGGTGGTCCTGTCGGCATTTACCACCAAGACAGCGGTCTTTGTCCTGCTGCGCGGCTATCCGGGTTTCGACATTCTGATCTGGATCGGCCTGGTGATGGTCTTCTACGGGATCATTTATGCCCTGCTCGAAAACGACATGAGGCGAATCCTCGCCTACAGCATTATCAATCAGGTGGGCTTCATGGTGACCGGCATCGGCATCGGCACCGAGATGGCGCTCAACGGCACGTCCTCCCATGCCTTTACCCATATCATCTACAAGGCGCTCCTGCTGATGTCCGCGGGATCGGTCCTGTACATGACCGGGAAGCGCAAATGCACCGACCTCGGCGGCCTCTATCGGAGCATGCCGATTACCACGGTATGCGGCATTATCGGCGCGCTGGCGATCTCGTCATTCCCGCTGACCTCGGGCTTCATCTCGAAATCGATGGTCTCGCAGGGGGCGATTGATCAGAATCTGGCGGTCGTATGGTTCCTGCTCGCCGCCGCCTCGGCCGGCGTATTCCTTCACGCCGGAATCAAATTCCCCTGGTTCGTGTTCTTCCAAAAGGATTCGGGGCTGAGGCCTTCTGACCCGCCGTGGAATATGCGTATCGCCATGATATTCATGGCCTTCCTGTGCATTTTCATCGGCGTTTGGCCAACGCTGCTCTATGAGCTGCTCCCGTTCCCGGTGGCGTATAAGCCCTATACCGGGGTTCATGTTCTGGAGATGACGCAGCTTCTGCTGTTCTCTGGACTGGCCTTCTTCGTCCTGCTGCCATTGATGAAGCGAACGCTGACGATCAGCCTCGAAGTCGATTGGTTCTGGCGGCGCCTGGGCAGCGCGCTGGCGCGCCGGTTCGCCCTGCACGGCGGCAAGGCCCAGCGCCAGATAGTCAACCAGGTTCAAACGCGCCTGTCGCAGCTCCGCCACATCGTGTTCCGCTTTCACGGACCAAAAGGCCTCCTCGCCCGCACATGGGAGACGGGAACGGCGACCTTCACCATAATAACCCTTCTCGCGGTTTACCTGATCGCCTACTACATCTAACCGCCGAGAAACAAGCGGCCGACTTCCGGATCCTTCAGGAGCGCTGCTCCCGAACCTGCCTTGGCGAGTTGGCCGGAAACAAGGACATAGCCGATATCGGCGAACTCCAGGCCCTTCTTGGCGTTCTG
>JAPULJ010000344.1 GCA_027295145.1 Alphaproteobacteria bacterium
GCCACGGGCAACTGGACTGGAAACTCAGCCAGGACGAGAGGGTCGTCGTGCTGGATAAGACCAACGCCCGCCAGCTATCCCCCGAGCAAGTGCCGGACCCGGTCGATTTAATCGTCTGCGACGCCAGTTTTATCGGCCTGAAGACCATACTTGCGGCGCCTATCACACTCGCCTGCCAGACAGCGATACTGGTCGCGCTCATCAAGCCCCAGTTCGAAGTCGGCAAGGGCAGGGTCGGCAAAGGCGGTGTCGTCCGCGACGAGCGCCTGCACGGCGAAGTCTGCGACGACATCGCGGCCTGGCTCAACGGCCTGCCAGGCTGGTCCGTCGTCGGGCTCAGCGTAAGCCCAATCACGGGGCCCAAGGGCAACAAGGAATTCCTCATCGCGGCGAAGCACGCGGGAAGGAAATGACGGCGGGTGTTGATCTGGAAATTGCCAGCCTCGGCGCCCGCGGCGACGGCATCGCCGAGTTGAATGGGCAGCCGGTCTTTGTTCCGTATGCCCTGCCCGGAGAGCGGGTCCGGGTGCGGCTCGCGCTCCCTCGGCGGGGAGGGGGGAGAGGCAAGAGCAGCGGCCATCTTCGCGCGAGTGTCACCGAGATCATCGAGCCCTCGCCCGATCGCATCACACCTGCCTGCCCGCATTTCGGCTCCTGTGGCGGCTGCGCTCTGCAGCATTTCGCCGACGCGCCTTCTGCGCGATGGAAACATGCGCTCGTCGTCGAGGCTCTAGCACGGCGCGGCCTGCCGGCTGACAATGTACGCCCCCTGACCGCGATCGCCCCCGGCGCGCGGCGCCGCGCCGACCTCACCGCGATCCGCCGCCGAAACGATGTTGTGCTCGGCTTCAATGCGCGAGAGAGCCACCGGGTGATCGACGTTACCGCCTGCCCCGTTCTCAAATCCGAGATTACGCGCCTGCTGGCGCCGTTGCGCGCCCTGCTGGCCGATCTGCTGACGACGGCCGAACGTGCCGAGATCGTCATCAACGCCACCGAAACCGGGCTCGACCTCCTACTGGTGAGCGATACCAAGATCGAGCACGCCGGCTATCAAGCCATCGCCGCGTTCGCCGAGACCCACGATCTCGCCCGCGTCAGCCGCCAACATACCAAATCCAGCGCCCCCGAAACCATCGCTCAGCGGCGCGTGCCAATGGCGGCCTTCGGCGGCACGCCCCTCGCTCTGCCCCCCGGTGCCTTCCTGCAGGCGAGCGCCGAGGGCGAGGCATCGCTGCTCGCCTCGGTGATCGATATCGCCGGCGAAGCCAAGCGCATCGCCGATCTATATTGCGGCTGCGGCACCTTCACCCTGCCCCTGGCGAGGCTCACCCGCGCCAGTCACCCCAGGGTACAAGGCTTCGACGGTAATGCCGACGCCATCGCCGCCTTAAGTGATGCAGCAAATGCAGCCCGGCTCACACACCTGTCGGCCGAGCGCCGCGACCTCGAACGCCGGCCGCTTGCCGCGAATGAACTCGGCAATTTCGATGTTGTCGTCTTCGATCCGCCCCGCGCCGGCGCCAAGGCGCAGGCGAAAGCCCTCGCTCAATCGCGCGTGCCGAAGATCGCCGGCATCTCGTGCAATCCCGGAACCTTCGCCCGCGACGCCCAAATCCTAACCGACGGCGGCTACCGGCTCGATTGGGTCCAGCCGGTCGACCAGTTCCCCTGGACCCCCCATGTCGAACTCGCCGCCTCATTCAGCCGCTAACGATCCAGATTGTGATACTCGCGGTTGGGCATCATGTGGGTGCCGTAGGCCATGCGGTTGGACATATTGTAGAAGCTGGCGACTTCGGAGATATCGAAGATGTCGGAATCGCTGAAGCCCGCCTTGCGCAAGGCTTTGCGGTCCGGCTCCTCGATCAGCCAAGGGGTCTCGGTGATCTTCCAGGCAAAGTCGAGCATCGCCCGCTGGCGCTTGGAAAGCTCGGCCGTGCGGTAATTCATCACCAGCATCTCGCCAAGCTCGGGATCGCCCGACAGCCCGCGCACCGCGGCGCCGTGGGCAACAAGGCAGTAGTAGCAACGGTTCACGCAAGAGACGACGACAGCGATCATCTCGCGCTCGAGCTTGGTCAGGCTCGATCCCTTGTCGTCCATCAGCGCGTGATACATGGCGACGAAGACGCGCCAGCGTTCGGGCTTGGCGGCGTAGGTGCGGATCACGTTGGGCACGAAGCCGATCTTTTCCTCGCACTTGTCAAAATATTTCTGCAGGTCGGGTTCGAGCTTGTCGGGCATTTCGAGGTCGAGGGCGATCAAATGGTCGGGTTGCGGCATTGGGGCTCCTCTCTGACGGCGGCCGGGATTGGGAACGCTAAAGCGGCCTCGCCACGTATTCCTATTGCAGCAACATCTATCGCGCCCGCCGGCCGGGGTCGAGACCGGCGATTGCGCTATTGGAGGACGTCATATGATCCGATTATTGATCAACCTCTATGGGCTTGGCGTCGTCGCCTTCTTCGTGCTGTTCGTGGTGCTGACCCCGAGGATCCCGGTTGCCGATGCGGTGTGGTCGGCCGTCCTATGGCCCTACGGCATCTACCGCCACTACATCGCCTAAGCCACTACATCGCTCAAGACGGTAAACGTGCCGGGCGGTTGGCGAGGAGAATACTGCCAACGACCAAGGCGAGCCCAGCGAACAGGCCGAGCGAAACTGGCTCGCCGAGAATGAGGCTGGCCAGGACTACCGCGGTGACCGGTGTCAGGGTCAGATAGATCGCGGCTTGCGTGGGGGTCAGCTTGCTGATCGCCCAGATCCACAGACCGAACTGAATGGCCCCGCCGCCAATTCCCAGAAAAATAACCGCGAACCAACCTGCCGGGCTGAACATCGGTAGCCCGGAGAATGTGCCTTGGGCTTGCACGAAAGGGGCCAGGATCAGCAGGCCACCGACCATCGACAGCGCCGTGACAGCCAGCGCGGGATGGCGGCCGAGCAGGGGTTTGGAATAAATCGGGTAGATCGCCGCCAGGGAAGCCGCCGCCAGCATGATGAGATCGCCGATCCAATAGGCGCCCTGCCCGGCGAGCCCGCCCGGCCCGGCCAGCATGGCCAGCGCGACCCCGGCGAAGGCGCCGATCACGCCGAGCAGCTTGGCCGTGGTGAAGTTTTCCGAACGCAGGAGGCTGCCCAACGCCAGGGCCATCAGCGGCGCGGTCGCCAGCGCCAACGCACCGCGCGCCGCGCTGGTATATTTGAGCGAAAGGTTGAGCAAATAAGGAAAGGCGCCAAAGAACATCGCACCCAGCACCAGTATGATCGCCAGATCCCGCGCCCCGATCCGTCGCCCACGCATCAGATACCAAGCAATCGGAAAGAGACACAGGACGGCGATCAAATAACGGATAAATGCGAGGCTCGCAGGGTCGCTCTCGGCGATGACGAACCGTATGGCGACGATCGAGCCGGCCGTGAAGGTGGTTCCGACAAACGCGGCAAGGTTGGCGAGGAGAATCGGCGGTTTGGCGTCCGGCGCACTTACCCGCACTGCTTCCGCCCCACTACCCGCACTGGGCCTTGAAGCGCAGCCAGTGGTCGGCCAGGACCAGCGCCATCATGGCTTCGGCGACCGGCACCGCGCGGATACCGACGCAAGGATCGTGGCGGCCTTTGGTGACCACATCGACTTCCTTGCCGTCGGTGGTTACGCCTTTTCGCGGGATGAGGAGCGAGCTTGTCGGCTTGACGGCTATGCGAGCGACGATGTCCTGGCCGGTCGAGATGCCGCCCAAGGTACCGCCGGCCCGGTTCGATAAGAAAGTCACTTTGCCGCCTTTCATACGCATCTCATCATGCGCTTCCTCGCCGGGCAGGGCAGAGCCGGCGAAGCCGTCGCCGATCTCCACGCCTTTCACTGCGTTTATACCCATCAGCGCGTGAGCGAGTGCTGCATCGAGCTTGTCGTAGACCGGCTCACCGAGCCCCGGTGGCACGCCGGTGGCGACGACTTCAACGACGGCGCCCAGCGACGAGCCGGCCTTGCGTGCTTCGTCGAGCTTGCCCTCCCAGTCCTTGGCGGAAACAGCGTCGGGGCACCAGAAGGGGTTCTTCTCGACCACCTTCCAATCCCAGCGCCCGCGATCGATTTCGTGCGGACCCATGCGAACCATTGCTCCGCGCACGGTGAGTGATTTGCCGATGCCGGCCTGCAACACCTTGCGGGCGATGGCGCCGGCCGCTACCCGCATCGCCGTCTCGCGGGCCGAGGCGCGGCCGCCGCCGCGATAGTCGCGCACACCGTACTTGGCGTCGTAAGCAAAATCGGCGTGGCCCGGTCGAAATCGGTCCTTGATATCGCTGTAGTCGCGCGAGCGCTGATCAACGTTTTCGATCTGCAACGAGATAGGCGCGCCGGTGGTCACCCCCTCGAAGACGCCCGAGAGAATTCTGACCGTGTCCGGCTCGCGCCGCTGGGAGGTGAATCTTGATGTTCCCGGCCGCCTGCGGTCGAGCCAATGCTGGATATCGGCCTCGGTAAGCGGCAGTTTCGGCGGCACGCCGTCGACCACGCAGCCGATCGCCGGTCCGTGGCTTTCGCCCCAGCTGGTATAGCGCAGCAGTTGGCCGAAGCTGTTGCCGGGCATGATCTATCGCCCCTCCGAAGCGGTCTGTGACGCCAGCGCTACAAGACCGAGATATCCGGTGCGTCGACCGCCTTCATGCCGACGACGTGGTAGCCCGCATCGACATGGTGGACCTCGCCCGTGACCCCGCCCGAGAGGTCGGAAAGCAGGTAGACGCCGGCGCCGCCGACATCGCCGATAGTGACATTGCGCCGCAGCGGCGAGTTATATGCGTTCCATTTCAGGATATATCGGAAATCGCCGATCCCGGCCGCCGCCAGAGTGCGGATCGGGCCGGCCGAGATAGCGTTGACGCGGATGTTATCGGGGCCGAGATCCATCGCCAGGTAGCGCACGCTGGCTTCCAGCGCAGCCTTGGCAACGCCCATCACGTTGTAGTGGGGCATCACCCGCTCGGCGCCGAAATAGGTCAGCGTGAGAGCGCTGCCGCCGTCCTTCATCAGCGGCGCCGCCCGCCGGCACAGATCGGTGAAGGAGTAACAGGAGATCATCATCGTCTGGGTGAAGTTGTCGCGGGTGGTGGCGACGTACTTGCCCTTGAGCTGTTCGCGGTCGGAAAAGGCAATGGCATGGACGATGAAATCGAGCCCGCCCCATACCTTTTCTATCTCGGCGAAGGTTGCATCGAGGCTATTCTCGTCGGTCACATCGCACGGAACGACGATATCGGCACCGACCGATTCGGCGAGCGGGCGGACCCGACGCTCAAGCGCCTCGACTTGGTAAGTGAAGGCGAGCTTGGCCCCCTGCTCGGCTACCGCGCTGGCGATGCCCCAAGCGATCGAACGCTCGTTGGCGACGCCCAGGATCAACCCGCGCTTCCCCTCCATCAGGGCTTTTCCTGCCGTCATCGTTTTGCTCGCTGAAATCCTCGGGGAGGGGCTTTGCCGTTGGGCGCATCCTACACATCTGCGCGCGCCGGAGCAAAAGCGGGTCGCGCCTCAGTTTAAGATTCGTTACACGGGCCGCGCAAAGCGGACGTGATCCGTCTGCGCCGGGCTTCGAATTTTACGTATCTAGCGTCGACGGATCCGCAACGGCAGGTATCAATTGCGACGGCCACCTATAGTCAAAAAGCTGAAGACAATTTGCACAGGATCACAAAATCGAAGACAGCCATGGGGTTGGTCGCGAAAAAGTGAGCGTGGTCCACTTCCTTCTGGGTTACCGATGACACACATAATCTGCTGACGTATTTGACAACGCTAATTCGAATGGAACCGCTTATGACCAATCCGACTGAATACACCCCGCCGAAAATATGGAAATGGAACATGGAGAGCGGCGGGAAGTTCGCGAACATCAACCGTCCGATAGCCGGTCCGACCAACGATACGGACCTGCCCGTTGGCGAGCACCCGCTTCAGCTTTACTCCCTTGCAACACCAAACGGCGTGAAAGTAACGGTGATGCTGGAAGAACTGCTGGCGCTCGGCCACGACGGCGCCGAATACGATGCCTGGTTGATCAAAATCGATGATGGCGAGCAATTTGGAAGTGGCTATGTACAGGCCAACCCAAACTCCAAGATCCCAGTGTTGATGGATCACAGCACCGGCATGCCAAGGCGGGTATTCGAATCAGGTGCGATATTGCTCTATCTCGCCGAAAAATTTGGCGCCTTTCTTCCCACCGATCCAAATCAGCGCACGGAGGCGCTCAACTGGCTGTTCTGGCAGATGGGCAGCGCTCCCTATCTCGGCGGTGGGTTTGGCCATTTTTATGCCTATGCTCCGATCAAGATCGAATATGCGATCGACCGGTATGCCATGGAAATCAAACGCCAGCTGGACGTGCTTGACCGGCACCTTGAGGCGCATGAGTACATGGCTGGCGACGTGTATTCGATCGCAGACATGGCGATCTGGCCCTGGTATGGCGGGCTGGCAAAAGGTGTCCTCTACGACGCGGGCGAATTCCTGCAGGTTCAAGATTATGCGCACGTCAATCGTTGGGCCGATGCGATCGCCAAACGACCGGCCGTCAAGCGTGGGCGCATGGTCAATCGCACCTGGGGTGAGCCCCACAACCAGCTCCACGAACGCCATGACGCCAGTGATTTTGAAAAGCGCACGCAGGACAAACTGGAACCGCAAAGCTGAACCAACGGGTAAATAATTATCAATTTTTTCGAGCCGTGCGACGCGTTGGTTGACGTGTGCCATGGCGCCATTTTACTGCTCTGACAAGCGAAACTCGTCAACAACAGGTAAAAGGCGCATGTCCGCTTATGGGGCACCGGCGGACGTCAATTCCCGCCAGAGTTTGCTTTGGCACACAGGGCGGAGCGGACATGATCTGGTAGAACGTGGACGTTCAGGGCGTTGCTTCGGCAAGACTTCAAGCCGAGCTCTTATTTCGCCGGGGTACGCTAATCCCACGCCTCTCACCCTGGATATGATCTGGGGCAACGAGTTGTGAGAAACGTGGCTCGTACCCAGAAGCTGCTGACCGGGGTTTGAGGGAACAATCGTTCGGTCATTCTCATGACCGAACGGAACACAAGCGCTATGATCGCCGGGCCATGACCGGACGCAGCAAATATCTAACCACCGCGCGGGATCTCGGCGGCCTTGCCTTGCATGCTTGGCGGCGCTTCCGCGGCGACCGCTGCCTGGCCGTTGCCGCTTCGCTCAGCTACACGACGCTTCTGGCCATCGTGCCATTGGCCGCCGTCGGCCTTGCCACTTTCTCCGCTTTCCCCGTCTTCGAGGGCGTGCAGGAAACGCTCCAGAAGTTCTTGTTCTCCAATTTTGTTCCCGCCGCCGGAGAGATCGTGCGCGAGAATCTTACCAAGTTCGTGGCCAATACCGGGCAACTCACCGCCATCGGCATCGTTATACTGGCGGTCACCGCGCTAATGCTGCTCAGCACCATCGAGGAGAGTTTCAACGTCATCTGGCGGCAGAGCGTGCCGCGCCGGCTGACCATCCGATTGATTACCTATTGGGCGATCCTGACCCTGACCCCTCTGCTGATTGGCGGCAGCCTCGCGCTCTCCAGTTATATCTTCACGATCACGCAGGTCTTGCGGATCGAGGCTTTCGAAGGGCCCCTTGGCGGGCTGGTGCGCATCCTGCCCTTCGTGCTTTCAGCGGTTGGTTTCGCCTTTCTCTACGTCATCATGCCGAACCGGCAGGTGCGCTGGCGCCACGCGCTGGCCGGCGGCGTCACGGCGGCGGTATTGTTCCAGGTGCTGAAATTCATCTTCGTCCTCTATGTGACGAACTTTCCTTCATTCGAGACGATCTACGGCGCGGTTTCTGCGATACCGCTGTTTCTGATCTGGATGTATGTCACCTGGTGCACGGTACTGGTCGGCGCCGAACTGTGCGCTTCCATCCCCGAATGGCGCCTCGACGGGCAGCGGGCCCGGGCCCCGGCGCTCGACCCGGCCGGTCGCCTGGCATCGGCGCTATCCGTTTTAGCGGCCCTGAGCAGCGAGCAAGCAGAGGAATCCCGCCGAACCGACGAAGCGCTGGCCGAGGCCGCTGGCGTCGATCCGGGCCACGCCACGGCCCTCTTCGAGCGCCTGATCGCGGCCCGCTACCTCGCCCGGACGGCCGACGACCATCTCGTCCTGTGCCGCGATCTCGGCGCCTCGAGCCTCTACGACTTCGCCCATGCCATGGGGTTGATGCTCAATGCCGGGGCCCCGGGCAAGGACGATCCGCCCTGGCGCCGGCGCCTCGGACAGATCGTCGCGCAGGCGGAGAAATCCAATCACAGGCTGATGAAGGCGCGCCTCGGATCATTGTTCGAGCAAACTTCGCCGAGCGATAAGAAACCAAAACCACCGGAGCAAAAAAAACGGCCGGGCTAAATGCCCAGCCGCATCAAAACGATCTGTTCCCTATCGCTAAGAGAGGGTTTCCCAACTCCCATCCGGGTTCTGGCAGGCCTTTCCGCGGATGATTTCGCGCCGGCCGTCCTGGAGGGTGATTTCATGTTCGAAGTCGCGGCACTGGCGGCCATCAGCGCCGGCATAGGGGCCGGTTGTCGGGCGGAAGTTGCCGCCGTTGCCGGACTCCGGATTGCGCCAAGCCGACGTCGATCCGGTCGGCGCGTGACTCAATGATTGTTGCGACGCCTGGCGAGCATATTCGCGATCCTGGTCGTCGAGGGCCTTGCCGATCTGGTTGCCGATCAACCCGCCGATCAAAACACCGGCGAGGATCGCTGCCACGCGGCCACTGCCCGAACCGATCTGCGATCCAATCAAACCACCGGCCGCCGCACCGCCAAGGGTGCCGAGCGTTTGTTTGTTTCCAGATCCCTGGCACGCAACCAAGGAAAGCGCGACCACCGGAACGGCCAGTATATTTAAGGCTCTCATTCGCCTGTCCTCATTCTGCTGTTAACGGTCCGTGCCGGGTGGGATTGATTCCCGCCCGCCATCACGATTCCCGATGCTTGTTACCTAGATGGCGTATATTACCAGACTGTTAATGGGCTGGCCTACACAATCCATACGCCTTGCGAGCTTTTACCCACGACATACCTAGTTACGTTGGATCCCGGCCCATCATCCCTGCCACCGGCTTGCCAGTCGCGCTGCCCGAACGGCATAGTGCGCTTGCCTCGTCCGATACGAGCACTCAGCTAACTTGCGCGCACGCAACCGCCAACGCAACACCCAAGGCATGGTCAAACGCACTAAAATCGATCCGATCGAACTCTTCGCCGAGTGGATGGCAGAGGCCGAAACCTCCGAGCCCGCCGAGCCTTCGGCGATGGCGCTGGCAACGGCGAGCGCCGAGGGCGTGCCTTCGGTGCGGATGATATTGTTGCGCGGCTACGATGAGCGGGGGTTCGTCTTCTACACCAACACCCAGAGCCGCAAGAGCGACGAGATCCGGGCCAATCCGCACGCGGCCCTATGCTTTCATTGGAAATCACTCGGCCGTCAAGTGCGTGTTGAGGGACCGATCGCGCCAATTGAGATGCACGAATCCGACGCCTACTTCTCGAGCCGTGATCGGGGCAGCCAGATCGGCGCTTGGGCTTCGGATCAATCGCGGCCGATGGCGAGCCGCCGCGCTCTCGAAAAACGGATCGCCAAGTTCGCCGCCAAGTTCGGACTCAGCAAGGTTCCCCGGCCCGAACATTGGGCGGGCTACCGGGTGACGCCGCTGCATATCGAGTTCTGGCGCGAATCCAGATTCCGGCTCCATGAGCGGGTCGTCTACCATCGCGGCGAGGACGGTTGGACAAGCCAGAGACTGTATCCGTAGGGCAAGGGCCAGCGCCGGCCACACAGCGTCTCATCGCGCTGGATTTGGCGCGCGGTGTCGGCATCGTCCTGATGGTGATCTATCACGGCTTCTGGGACGCAGATTATGTCTCGCTTCTGCCGCCCTGGCTGTT
>JAPULJ010000345.1 GCA_027295145.1 Alphaproteobacteria bacterium
ATATTTGACTTTCAAACAGTTTCCCGAAACGAGATCGCCGTAGATTTTCATGGCGCCCACATTGCACCTATCCTTAGTTCTGCCGGGGACGGCTGCGGTTCTAATTCAAGCAATGGTATTATTTCAGGGGCGTACTTGCCAACATGCGGCAAGATCGCTCAATGACTGCGCCGGGGACTGCGCCGGGCGTGTGGCAAAGTTTCTGGCAAGAATAAGGTTAATAAATGTGGTTAATAGAATATGTTTTTTATTGATTAATCAAAAGAAACCATGTAATAAGATAGATCTTGATATAAATTTCATAAATTTCTAGGTAATTATCTAACGGCAACTTGAAGAGGTGTACGCCCTGACGATGATTGGTGAAACCTCCGCACAGCAAGCACAAATCGAAGTACGCGCGCCTAGCTACGTGCGTGCGGCAGACGTGCGCGCGGGTTTTCGCTCGGGTACGCCGGGCCGCCGAGCACAAGATGTGCAGGCTCAGGACGCCAACGCCAAGATGCGGGTGCCGATCTTCGATCTCCGTTCCACAAATCGACAGGCACCGCACAATTCACAACCCCTCGAAACCAGCCCCGTGCCGGGATCCGCCAGGGTACACGGCGCGATAGAGCCTTCGACTGAAACGATCGTAGAGGCGGAGGGATTGCAATCTCCGGCTACAGGCGGTCGCGATGAGCACAACCCCTTGCGCCGCTTGAGTATCAACGACGCCTACCTCTCCGCCGAAACGCTCGGCGGCCCCTATGCCCACCGCGGAAGCATCTTCGACTTGCAAATCTGAACGCCTGTGGTTGGACTGGTCAAGGCAGGGGACCGCTGTTATCTTGCCGGGCTTCGATTGCCTTTCTCCACCCGATGATGAGCATAGCCAACACGATCCAGGATCTGGTCGGACGTGGCGCCGATGGCGACCCCGCCCTGCTTGCCCCCGACCGCCCGGCGCTGAGCTACGGCGCGCTGCGCCAGCTCGTCGGTGAGACCGGCCGTAAGCTCAATCAACTGGGGATCGGGCGCAACGACAGGGTGGCAATCGTCCTGCCGAACGGGCCCGAGATGGCGGCGGCCTTCATCGCCCTTAGCAGCGTTGCCACTACGGCGCCGCTCAACCCTTCCTATCGGGCCGAGGAATATCGCTTCTACCTCAGCGATCTGAAGGCCAAGGCGCTGGTTATCGAGAGCGGTTCCGCCACGCCGGCGGCTGCGGTTGCAAAGGAGTTGGGGGTATCCATCATCGAGCTTGAGGCCCCGGCGGAGACCCCCGCCGGGTGCTTCACGTTGAAAGGCACGGGCGCCGGAAAACCCGGCACACCGGGGCCGGCCGAGGCCCGGGATACCGGCCTCGTCCTGCATACCTCGGGCACCACTTCACGGCCTAAACTCGTGCCCCTGAGCCAAGCCAATATCTGTGCTTCGGCGCACAATATCGCACAAACGCTCGCTCTCGGCCCGGCCGACCGCTGCCTCAACATCATGCCACTTTTCCACATCCACGGGCTGATGGCGGCACTGCTGGCGAGCCTCGGCGCCGGTGCCAGCATTTTCTGCTCGCCGGGGTTCAACGCGCTCAAATTCTTCACCTGGCTCGCCGCGGCACGGCCCAGTTGGTACACGGCGGTGCCGACCATGCACCAGGCGATCCTGGCGCGAGCCCCGCGCAACCGGCCGGTGATCGAGAAGGCCGGATTGCGCTTCGTGCGCTCTTCCTCCTCCTCGCTGCCGCCCAAAATTATGGCGGCACTCGAAGATACTTTCAATGTGCCGGTAATCGAATCCTACGGGATGACTGAAGCGGCCCACCAGATAACTTCGAACCCGCTGCCTCCGACCCCGCGCAAGTCGGGCACTGTCGGACCCGCAGACGGCCCTGAGGTTCGCCTCATGGACCCCGGCGGCAAGTTCCTGCGGCCCGGCGAGACCGGCGAGATCGTCATACGCGGGAGCAACGTCACGGGCGGTTACGAAGCCAACCAAGATACCAACGCCTCCTCCTTCACCAATGGCTGGCTGCGAACCGGCGATCTCGGCCGCTTCAATGAGGACGGTTACCTCTCGATTGTGGGCCGCATCAAGGAGATCATCAATCGTGGCGGCGAGAAAATATCGCCGCACGAGGTCGAGGAAGTGCTGCTCGACCACCCCTCGGTGGCCCAGGCGGTGACCTTCGCGGTACCCCACGACAAGCTCGGCGAGGACGTGGCGGCCGCAATCGTCCTGACCGAAGGCTCGAGCATCGGCAGCAATGATATCCGTGCCTTTGTGCGCCAACGCCTTGCCGATTTCAAAGTCCCCCGGCGCGTTATACTGGTCGACGAAATCCCCAACGGCGCCACTGGCAAGGTCCAACGCAGCGGCTTGCACGAAAAACTGGCCAAACAGCTCGCCGGCACGTCGTGATGACCCAGGCATCGTGAAAATTTGTATCTACGGAGCCGGAGCCATCGGTGGCCTTATTGGCGCCAAGCTTGCCTGCTCGGGGGCCGAAGTTTCGCTGGTCGCGCGGGGCCCTCATCTCGAAGCGATCCGTGAAAACGGCCTGCGCCTGCGCACCGCCGGCGGGGAGATCGTCGCGCGGGTGCCGGCGAGCGATGATCCGGGCGAGTTCGGCCAACAGGATTTCGTCATCCTGACGCTCAAGGCGCATCAGGCGAGCGCGGCGGCAGTCGCCATGCAGCCCCTGCTCGCCCCAATACAGCCATCGTCACGGCGATGAACGGTATTCCATTCTGGTACTTCTACGGGCTCGATGGCCCGTGGCGCGACCACCGGCTGGACTCGGTCGATCCGGGAGGTGTGCTGTGGGACACGCTCGGCCCGCACAGGGTCATCGGCTGCATCGTCTATAGTGCGGCCGAGGTCGTCGAGCCGGGAGTCATCGTGCACGAATACGGCGAGCGATACTCCCTCGGCGAGCCCGACGGATCGAAGTCGGAGCGGGTTTTGGCGATCAGCAAAGCGCTGTCTGCGGCCGGACTCAAGGCCCCGGTCAAGTCCAGGATCCGCGACGAGCTGTGGTTCAAGCTGTGGGGCAATCTCTCGTTCAACCCGATCAGTGTGCTGACCCTGGCCACTCTCGGCGAAATGGCCGGCGATCCCGGAACCCGCGCGGTCGCCAGGGCGATGATGATCGAGGCCCAGTGCATCGCCGAGAAACTGGGAGTGAAATTCGCCATGGATGTCGAAAAACGCATGGATATCACGCGCGATGTTGGCGCCCACAAACCTTCGACGCTCCAGGATCTGGAGCGCGGCCGGCCTATGGAGATCGACGCGCTGGTCACTGCGGTTCAGGAAATGGGGGCGCTGACCGAGACCCCGACGCCGAGCATCGATACAATCCTGGCCCTGGTTCGGCAGCGCGCGCGGACCGCCGGGCTTTAATATACCAACCGGCCACGAGTGTGACCGGTTGGTACAAAGTGACAGCAACAGGGCCGATTATGGGGCCAATATGTCCAACCCACCGAAGCGGGGCCGGAAGAAGGCCCTATGGTAAAGCTGGCTGGCGCTGACGAAGTCCCAGAATATGAACGGCGTATAGTCGTAAAAAATCTCCGCCACAATCAATCCTTCGCCCGAGGTAATTACCATACCGGTGGGCAGGGTCGGGTTTCCGCCCTCGGCCCCGATCTGACTGGTGGCGGTGATCGTGCCGCTGCCACTGCGTTGCCAGTAGATCGTCGTCGGATTTGCCCCTTCGGTGCCGATCGAACTCACGATCACTTTGCCGCTGTTGCCGACATCGAAGGGTTCCATGACATGTTGGATGGCGCTAAACATATCGGTCAATTGCGCCGTCGTCAGGTCCTTCGACTGCGACACCAGATCGGCCATCGACGTTGCCGCACGGTCGAGTTTCTGGTTCAGCAGGGTAAGCCGGGATATCTCGAAACCGGCCAGCAGTAAGACGATCAGGATCGGGATGGCGAGCCCGGCCTCGATCATCACGCCGCCCTTTTCGCTCGCCCGCAGGCGATGGATGAAATTCCACATCATGTGCCTCCTGTACTGGCGGGATAGGGCTCGTTGCGAACCGCGATACCGGCGCTCAACTGGATCTTACCGTCAGCCCCGCCCAGCATCGTCGCCAGGAGTGATGTCATTATCGGTAGGTTATACTTGATTTTGTAGAGCACGATGTCGCCGGGCCCGCCGACCCCGGCGGCGCCCATATCTGCGTCCCATTGCCCGTTGGCGTTGATGTCGGTGTAGGGCTCGCCAACATCATAAACACCGTTAGCGTTGGTATCGGTATAGGGCTCGGGCTGGCCGACCTCGGCAAAGCTCGGATAGATCAGGGTCTGGATGTCGATTTCGGACATTTCGACCAAGCCGACCGTGGCATCGCCGATGATCGATGTAATCTGCTCCTCGCGGGTCACGCCCGGAGGCGTGTCACCGGTGATGCCGAAGCGTGCTGCGTCACGCAGCCCGCCTTCGATCAGCGAGGAAACGATCAGCGCCATCGCCACTTCCATGATACCGACGATGGTCAGGAGCAGGATCGGCGCGACAAGCGCGAATTCGACCGCCGCCGCCCCCTCGTTACGCCGCCACAGGCGACTTAAAAAGCCAAATTTCCGTTTAATTTTAATCATTTCCATCATCGCTGTTTACCTCCCGGTAACTGCGGATACGGTACTTTCGCGCGGTGATAACAGCGGCAAACCGCGAGCCCACAAATGACCCATACGAAAATCAGTCGATCGCTTCTCATGGCCGGAGCCGGAACCCTGGCGCTCTTGGTCGGCGCCTGTTCCAGCAGTTTTCTGAACACCGGCAGCGCCAAGAAATCGCCGGCGAAGGAGGCTCGCTCGGCCGCCTCGCTGATGCGCCTGGGCGACAGTAGCTTGGCCTCCGGTGCAACGGCCTCCGCGGCTCGCTTCTACGACGCCGCGAGCAAGGCAGCGCCCAAGGATCACGTGCCGAAGATGCGGCTGGCCCGTACGCTCCAGGCGATGGGCGCCCACAGCGCGGCGATCGCCACCTATCAAGCGGCGCTCACATTGAAGCCCGGCATCACCGACGCCGAACGCGGGATCGCCAATTCGCTGATCTCTCTCGATAAGCCGCGCGAAGCGATCAGGCACTACCGCGCGGTCATCGCCAAGACCGGCGACTACCGCGCCTATAACGGTCTCGGCGTCGCCCTCGATATGGTTGGCAGGCAGAAGGCCGCGCGGGACGCCTACCGCGCCGGGCTTAAGAAGCGGCCCGACAATCTCTCGCTCAAGAACAATCTTGCGCTGTCCATGGCGCTGGCCGGCGAATACGCGGCCGCCGCCGAGATGCTGCGCGAGCTTTCCAAGAACCCGCTTGCGACCGCGCGGCACCGCCAGAACCTGGCGCTCGTCTACGGGTTGTCCGGTGAGTACAAGAGGGCCGCCAAGGTGGCGCGCATCGATCTCGACACGCCGGCAATTACCCGCAACCTCGCCTATTACGAATGGCTTCGCAAACAGCCCCGCTCGACGGTCAAGAAATTGCTCGGCCGCGGCGGATCGGCCAAGCCGGCGGCGACCGAAAAGAAGTCGGCCCCCAGGCCGGTGCAGCAGCCGGTTTCCAGGATCTATCGCCCGATCTCCAGCCTCGGTATCGCACGTAGCGAGCCGCGGGTCGTGCAAGCGGTTGAGAGGAGCGAAGAAAACCTCTTGCCGGTTCAATTCGCCCGTCTCGAGGTTGGTCGCGGCAGCGATACTCAGACCGTGATGGTCAGCACCGCACGCCCAGTGGCCCGGCCGGTAAATGCCGAACCGCCGGTTGTCGTCCGGTCGGTCGTCGCGCGGCCAGTCGCCCAACCGGTTGTCGTACGACCGGTGTTTGCCAGCCCGATGCCCCGCCTCGTCGCGGGAAAGCCCCGCATCGAAGCCAGATCTTCCTCGCGCATGCGCCAGGTGGCTGTGGTCGCGCGGCCGGTCGTGGTGGGCGAGCGCAGGCTCGCCACCCGGGCCACGACAGTCAGCATCAAGCCCGATGTGAGCTTCGCCCGCCTCGGTCTCAACTACATCATGGGCAAGGCCAAGTAAGCCCCCGCGAAACCGTTCACCAGCACGTTTGAGGCTTTGCGGCTGTCGGCCGTTCCGCCGGCCGCTAAAGCTGTGCCCGGACACCAACGGCCCAAAGACCAGCGGCCCAGACGCAATCATCGTTAAGCAGCCTGTCATGTCCGCTGGCTCCCCTAGCCCGTCATCCGCTCGAGGGCGTCGCCGATCCGGAAGATCGCCGGGCCCAGCAGAACGATGAACAGGCAGGGCAGGATGAAGATAATCATCGGCACGGTGAGCAGGGCCGGCAGCTTTGCCGCCTTCTCCTCGGCCCGCATCAGCCGATCGTTACGGAATTCCGCCGACAGGACGCGTAGCGAGCCGGCCAGTGGTGTGCCGTATTTTTCGGTCTGCATCAGCGTATTGACGATAGCGCGAAGCTCCTTAAGGCCGGTGCGGTCGGACAGGTTCAGAAGTGCCTGACGGCGATCGGGCAAGAAACTCAACTCGACCGAAGTGAGGCCGTACTCGTCCGCGATCTCCGGGCTGGCCTTGCCCATCTCCCGCGCGACGCGGGAGAAGGCGGCATCCATGCCGAGCCCGGCCTCAGCGCAAATCACCATCAAATCGATGGCGTCCGGCAGGCCCTTGCGCAGTTCCTTCTGGCGCTTGGTGGTCTGGTTGTAGACCCAGAAACTGGGGCCGAAGAAGCCCAACCCGACTGACCCGGCGATCACCAGAAGCTTGTAGGTTGACGTCATTTCCCAAGTTTTCAGGACGTACATGACCAGTACCGCCGCCGCCCCGAAGATGAACGGCAGGATCGCCTTGAGGAAGGCGTAGACGATCGGTGCGTCCTTGGACCGGTAGCCTGCGCGGGCAAGGCGGACCACTACGCTCGTCGATTTTTTGGTCCGCTGAAGATTGAAGCGTTTGACTACCCCGCGCATTAACCCGACGCTCTTGGCCTTGCTCTTTGCGCGGCGCCGGTTGGGGGTCGCAGTGATCCCCGCCTTGAGCGCGGCCCGGCGCTCGGCCAATGCCTTGAGCCGCGGACCCAGTGGGTCGCGAACCAAAAGCGTGTTCCAAACGGCAAGCGCGGTGATTAGCGCTGCCAACCCGGCCAGGGCCAAGATGAGCATGTCGGGCGTGATGCCGTCGGGCAGATATTCTTGAAAGCTCATATCTCGAACCGGATCATTTTTGCCATAGAGAGGAAGCCAAGGCTCATCCAGAACAGACCAAAGCCGACCAGCATGATCCCGCGCGTCTCTTCAAAAAGCTGCAAGACATAGGAGCCGTTCAGCATCAGCAGGATGCCGAACATAACGAACGGCAACGAGCCGATGATCAGAGCGCTAGCCTTCGCCTCGCCCGACATCGCTTTGACCTTGAGTTTCATTTGGCGGCGCTTGCGCAGAATATCGGCAAGGTTACTCAGCGTTTCGGTGAGATTGCCGCCGGTCTCTCGCTGGATCGCCAGGCTGATGACGAAGAACTTGAATTCCGGGATATCGAGCCGGGCCGAGGTTGCCCACATGGCGTCCTCGACCGAGGTCCCGATCTTGATGGCGTCGGCGATATGGCGGAACTCGACGCCGACCGGATCGCTGATCTCGCGTCCTACGACGAGGATCGATTCCTGCACCGGCAAACCCGATTTAAGGCCGCGCACGATCAGCTCGATTGCCTCGGGGACCAGCGCGATGAAGTTTTTTATCCGCCGCCCGATCATAAAGCCGATGACAAGGTGCGGCAGGCCAAGCCCTACGCCAATCCCGGCCAGGATCGACGGCGCCCAGGAAATCCCGGAGAACCGGTGAACGAGATAGGTGGCCACCGCGGCCACAGCCATGTTGGCCAGGGCGTACTCGCCGATCGAAATCGACTTGCCGGTCTTTAGAAGACGCGTGCGCAGCGCCGCTGGCCGCGGGATGACCCGTTGCAGGAAGCGGTCGAAGCCGTCGAACGAGCTGTACGAGGTCTTGCGCTTGACGCTGACATTCTTCTTGGCGGTCCTGAGGACTTTGCCGGTATGGCGCTGGTTTATGCTGGTCAGCCGATGTCGGAGCTGGCTGCGCGAGCGCGCGACAACTACTGCAAAGGCCAACACCAAAAAGAACACGGCAAGCCCGGCGCCGAAGAGAATGACACCTGTTTGATCTATGTTGCCCGTGCTGAACGACATGGCCGGTTCCTCAGATAACTTCCATCAGTGCGCGATCGAGGCCGAAATACTGGGCCTTGGCGGTGAAGTGCGGGCGCAGGCCGGAAGATTCGTAACGCCCAATTAGTTTTCCGTCGGAATCTTCGCTCTCGTAGATATATTGGAACAGCTCCTGGGTGGTGATGACGTCGCCTTCCATGCCGATCACCTCGACAATATTGGTGATCCGCCGGACGCCGTCGCGCATACGCGAAATCTGGATGATTAAGTCTAGGGCGGCGGCGATCTGGGTTCTTACCGCCTTTGCCGGAAGGTTGATGCCGGCCATGCCGACCATGTTCTCGAGCCGGGTCAGCGCCTCGCGTGGACGGTTGGCGTGGACTGTGCCCATCGAGCCTTCGTGACCGGTGTTCATGGCCTGCAACATATCGATCGCTTCCGAGCCGCGGACCTCGCCGAGGATGATGCGGTCGGGGCGCATGCGCAGGCTGTTCTTGACCAAATCGCGCATGGTGACCTCGCCCGTGCCCTCAAGATTCGGGGGCCGCGTCTCGAGGCGAACGACATGGGGTTGCAGAAGCTGCAGCTCGGCCGCGTCCTCGATCGTGACGATGCGCTCGGTCGGCTCGATCATCTGCGACAATGCGTTGAGCAGGGTCGTTTTGCCCGAGCCAGTACCGCCGGAGATCAGAATATTGAGCCGCGTGCGCGCGCCGATCCGCAAGACCGTGGCCATCGCCTCGGACATGTTGCTCTGGCGAACCATGACGTCGAGGGTGATTTTCTTCTTGGCGAACTTACGGATCGAGATCGTGGCGCCGTCAATCGCTAACGGTGGGATGATGATGTTGACGCGGCTGCCATCCTCCAGGCGCGCATCGCAAGTCGGGCTCGATTCGTCGACCCGCCGGCCGATCTTGGTGACGATCCGGGTGGCAATATTCATCAAATGCCGATGGTCGCGGAATTTTACATCGGTCAATTCGAGCTTGCCGCCACGCTCGACATAGACCTGCGAGCACCCGTTGACCATGATGTCGGTGACGCTGTCGTCGGCCAGCAGCGGCTCAAGCGGCCCCAGCCCGAGCATGTCGTTGACCAACATGTCGATGAGCCCACGCTGCTCGACCAAGTTGAGCTGAAATTTGTTCTCGGCGAGGATCTCAGAGACAATTTCACCGATCTGCTGGTTGAAATCCTCAAGCGGCAGTTGCGAAGCGGCGCCGATATCGATTCGATCCATCAGCAATGGCTGGATCGTCTGCTTGGCCTTCTCGACGCTCTCCATGCTGGCGCCGGAGCCGAGCGCGGTGCTGACCGTGGCGTTTCGCGCTTCGGTGTCGGTGTTGGCGAGATCGGCGATCGACTTGGCGGTCGCGGTCTGGGTCTGACCGTTCGCCGCGCCCTTTCCTGTACTACCCTTGGCATTATCGGGCTTGGGCGGCTTTGCGCCGTTGGCTTCCTTCTTGGCGTCATTGTCGGCGGCGGCCGGCGCCGGCGAAGACTTGACGCCGTTGACCGATTTCTCCGACTGTGCGGCCCGCTCCTCGTCGGCCGCGAGATCGGCGCCATTGACCGATCCCACCACGGCCACCCGCTCTGGCGGATCGACGGAAGGGGAGGAGCCGGCCTGTTCAGATCCCCGGCGGCCGAAGGTACGGCTCATTTTTCTTTCTTACGGCGCCAAAAGGACCGCCGCTTCTTTTCAATTTCCTCAGTGGGAAGCGCCGATTTACAGAGCTCGCGGATCGCCCCTGTGACCTTGGCCCGCTTGGCAACGACCGCGACCGCCTTGCCCGTGTGATTGGCCAAGGCCATCGCCTTGGTGTCCTCAGGGATCACGATGTCAATTTTAGCTTCGATCCCCTTCTCGAACTCGTTTTTCGGGATCTGCGCCTTCTTGTCGGCGCCAGCACGGTTGACCACCGTCAGAACCTTGCCTTCGACGGCTGCGCGCTTGGCAAACCCGACGATACGCAGCGTATCGCGTACGCCGACCAGAGACATATCGGAGACTACGATTACTGTCGCATCGTTCAAGACCGGCTGCATGGTGGAGGCAAGAGCACGGGGGAGATCGAGGATGACGACGTCGAATTTCCGGCGTAGTTCGCGGAGCAGAATGTCGAGCGCTTCGGCATCGAAATTGACGTTGTCCTCTATCGGCTCCTCGGAGCCGAGCACGTAGAGCCTGTCGTTTATGTTGATGGCGGCGCCGGCGACAAACAGCCCATCGATACGGCCCGGATTCTGTAGGGCTTCGCGAAGACCGCGGCCGGGCTCAATATCCATGGCCAGCGAAACTGACCCGAATTTTAGATCGAGGTCGACGATCGCCACTTGTTTTTGGTGCTCTTCGGCGATCGTCCAGCCGCAATTCACGGCGAGCGTAGTTGAGCCGACACCGCCGTGGGCGCCGATGAAGGCGATGATCTTACCCTCTTCGGTATTCTCCGAAACCGCCGGCTGCTCGGCCGCGTTTTCGAGCGCCGCATCGATTGCCTCGGCGGCAATCGGCTTGACCAGATAGTCGGCGATGCCAGCTGAAATCAAAGCGCGGAACAACCCGACATCGTTCTCGTCACCCAACGCAACCACAATCGTCCCCGGCTCGCACACTTCGGCCAGCGCATCGATTTCAGACAAGGGATCGGGCGTATTCGACAGATCGACGAACAGCAGCCTCGGCGTCATGGCGTTGCGATACTCGGTGACCGCGGCATGGATGCCGCCGGGCTTGATCGTAGCCGAGAGGCCCCTGGCCTCGAGGCGGCCGGCAAGCACGCGCGCGCTTTCGGAGTCGGCGACATACCCGATCGCCGCCGGCGAGCCGGAGTTACCGACCTCGACCTCTTCAAAATCGCCGGCGGGCTCGGACCCGCCGGCAGGGGTCTCGGCAGCCCGAGGCTCAGTGACGAGGGACCCAGCAGCGGAAGATTCGGCGGCGGCTGTCTCGGCCACCTGGGCCGCCTGCTCGACGGCTTGCTCAGGCGTTGGCTCCTCCGCCGGCTCGTAGGCATCGAGGCTCTCTGGTGTGCTGATTTCCTGCATTTCCCGGCCTCTAATTGGTAGCTTGTGTTTTCGGTTCCTTGGCCTTGCCGGCTCGGTATAGTTCGAGCCCGCGGATCAGATAGTCCGCATCTCCCGCGCCGGGTTCCCTCCCCCCGACAAGGTCGGCCGGGTTGGCAACCATGGCCCCCAGGGACGAGGCGTTCATGCACCCAAAGCGCGCCTGTTTGCCGTCCAGCGCAGTGCCCTGCATCGCCGCGTCCCAGTCCGGACATTGCGGTAACACGACGACATAACGGGCCAGCTTGATGGTGACCGCCCGGCCGCCGAGCTGCCCCGCCGGCCCCTCGTGGAGAACCACCTGAAGGCTGCGCCGGCGCAGGTATCTGGCGACCATTGCGCGCCGTTGTTGTGCGAGTTTCTTGGCGCCGTCACCGGCACCGATGGTACTGGCGGAAACCGAGACCCGGTCGCCGTAAACGGCTCGCGAGCGCTGCAGGAACGAATCGATATCGGCCCGGGCGCGCGGGTCCAGCTTGGCGCGTTGGCCGGCGAACAGCACGTCATGACGCATCTGGACCGCACGGACCTGGTTGCGGTTGATCGGATCGCCTGACGCCAGGTTCTGCGTGCCTCCGCACCCGGCAAGCAATGCCAACGCGGCGGCGGCGATCGATCCTCGGGTCCAGTTACCCATAGTGTTGTTTTTCATTTTCCTCGTCCTGCGATAGGCCACGCGGTTGGCTACTCGAGCTCGAAACCGGCCGGGCCCTTTAGCCTCTGGGGCGGTCCGCCAGCCTTGCCGTTTTTCCGGCGCCCCAGGAAGAGCCTGTTGATGTCCTTCTCCGAGCCCCTGCCGGCGCTGGCGAGCCG
>JAPULJ010000346.1 GCA_027295145.1 Alphaproteobacteria bacterium
CATCGTCCTGGTGCCCCTCTACGGAATGATCGGCGGAGCGGTATCAGCGCTTGCCGGGAAGCTTCTGTGGAGCATTTGGCTCTACGCTCTGGTTCGCCGCCGCATGGGGATCGATACCTAGCTGTTCGGCATGTTTAGCGCACCGCCCGGAAAGCCCGAAGGGCAACAATCCGATCGAGGCGGCGAATAATGAGCAAGCCTCGGCGATCCAAGTCGCCCGCGAAACCCGCAAAGGGCACACCGCTGGTATCCGTCATCATGCCGGCATTTAACGCCGAGCGCTTCATCGAGCGCAGCATCGAAAGTGTCCTCGATCAAAGCTACAAACACTTCGAACTTATCATAGTAAACGATGGTTCGACCGACGGAACCGAAGGAATAGTTACGAGATTCGCCGCGGAGGATCCCAGGATCCGCCATCTCGAACAGCCGAACGCCGGACCCTCGGCTGCCCGCAACCTCGCCATCGCCCGGGCCAAGGGGGTATTCATCGCGTCCCTCGATTCGGACGATCTGTGGCACTCCGTCTTTCTCGAGCGTCAGGTCGCCTGCATGCTCGAAGCCGGTCCCCGCGTCGGGTTGACCTATACCTGGATGGCGGAGATCGACGACGATAGCGCGCTAAACGGCAACGCCGCCAACTATGTCGTCGAGGGCGAGGTCTATCTCAAGCTGATTTGTTGCAATTTCGTCGTTTTCCCAGGCTCCTGCCTGATGCGCAAGGCAACGCTAGAGCGGATCGGCGCCTACGACACTTCGGGCAAGATCAACGAGGACTGGGACCTCAATCTAAGGATCGCCGACGTCGCCGAATTCCGGTGCGTGCCGGAGTTTCTGGCCTTCTATCGGCGCCATAGTTCGAGCTATTCGCACGATTTCCGTTATACGGAAGCCGGCTACTGGACGGTCATCGACAAGGTCCGTAAAGCTCATCCCGATGTGCCGGCTCGCATCTACCGATGGTCCAAGGGGCTCTATTTTGCCTACCTGGCCAACCGGGCGCTCGACCGCGGAGCGTTTGGAATTTGCTTAAAGTATTTGGCCATCGCCACCTTCGCCGACCCAACGGCCCCGATTCGCGTGCTTGGCAGCCTGTTGGAAAAAAAGTACTATCGCGTCGCGGTAATGCGTCGGTTGGGGCTTGCCCGAAGCAGCGAATCGGCGGGTGCAGGCGAGCGCGAGACTGGCCTCGCCGCGATCGCCGAGCCATTCGAGCCGTTGGATAAGGCCCGGCTCCTGCCTCTCGGCATTCTCCGCATTTCGCGGTTGCGATATATCGACCAATTCCAGCTGAACGCCGGTGATATCACGGGTGGCCGGTGAACTATTGTATTAGCGGTACGGTGTTGATTGGTGCCTTCCCACCGAACCGCGGCGACCATGAGCGCGCTGTCCTGTACAATTACCACCGTCGTTTTGGTGTCAGACTTCGCCCATGTCTCCGGCGGATCGTCGAAGGTCGCCATTGAGAGCGCCATTGGCTTGTTGAACGCGGGCTACGCGTCGTGATGCTTTCCGCGATCGGCCTGGTAGACCAGGCGATTGTGGATGCCGGGGTCGAGGTCGTGTGCCTCGGCGAACGCGATCTAATCCTGGAGGCAAAGCGCTTGCGCGCGGCTGTTCGTGGCCTGTGGTACCGGCGGGTCGTCGATGCCCTCGGCCGGATCCTCGACGACTGTCCCGAGGGGTGGACGGTGGTCCACTTTCATCAGTGGAAGGCCGAAGGCGCTGGGCAAGGTTCCGGGCTCGGGTCGAAAGCGGGGCACGCCGAACAAGGACCACACGGCGACGATTTATCGCATCATACGCGAGGCCGATCCTATTTTGTTTTTGTGCAAGGTGGCCCGAGGCGACCGGATGTCGGCGGCGGCCGAGCCTGGAGCAAAGAGGAAAACTTGGTGGTTTCCGACTGGCGACCGGCAAATTTCGGTGGCGCAGACACTGACCAGAAAAATCATGCCCAACATGAAGGCGGTTGATTACACCGGGGAGGCGCCGGTGGTAACGCGGCTCAAGCGGGTGATCGTCCATCCTGGTGGCGAGGCCGCCAGGGCGACAAGGGCTCAGGCGGATCGCCAGGCTAGCAATGGTGCAGACGAAGGCGCCAGGCGGCTTATGCAGGATACTGAATCCGGTGAAGCGCATACCCATTTTTGGGAGAGAACACGAGGATGCCCCCGGAGAACGAGGCCCCGCCCCGACCCGCAGCCAAGCCGAGAACCTGCTCAGATTGCACAAGAGCGGCTCTCATCATTCCAATATTCTGAATATAGAGGCAAGTGTGGCGCGGGCACATTTTTCCCAGGTGAAATGTTTTGCGTGCTTTAGGCCGCGCTCCCGCATTTTCTGGCGTAATTGCCGATTCCGAGCGAGTAGGTTGATCTTGTCGGCAAGATCGCTCGCGTTATAAGGATCACAATACAGTGCGGCTTTCCCACAGATCTCGGGTAACGATGCCGCACTCGAAACGACAACAGGACAGCCGCAAGCCATCGCCTCAAGTGGAGGGAGACCGAAGCCCTCGTAGAGGGATGGAAAAATCAAGCACAGTGCATTTGCATACAGGGCGCGTAGTTCCTCGTCGGAGACACAGCCAACCCGAAGTGCGCGACCCTTCGGACTCAGATCGTATTCAGCAAATACCCTCGAGTTTGTTCTGCCGGCTAT
>JAPULJ010000347.1 GCA_027295145.1 Alphaproteobacteria bacterium
CGGGGCGCACGTCGCGCACGTCGCGCAGCCCGATATGGCGGGCCAGCGCCCGCCGGTATTCGATCGTCTCGCCGAAATGCTTGCCGGTCTCGAGAAAAAGAACAGGCGTCGCCGGATCGATGCGGGCGACGAGGTCTAGCAACACCGCCGCCTCGGCGCCGAAGGAAGAGACGAGGGCAATGCGCCCTGGGAAAGCCTCCTCGATCATCGCCCGGACGAGCGCCAAACCGTCGAGTTTTCGATAGCGCGCGGCAATAAGCCCCGCGCCCCCAGCTCCGATACTATACCCTCCGTCGGCCATTACTCGGCGCCTCCGGCGATCAGCGCCGCGACGGCGCCGCTCGAATCGGCCAGCGCGCCGATCGCCGTGTTATCCGGGACAATGGGGCGTTGGCACACCTCCTCGACTGTATCGAGCCACAGCGCCAAATTTTCTCGATAAGCGTCGAGATCGGCTGATCCGTTGGCGACACGGGCGGCAGTCTCGGAATCGCGCATGGCATCGAGGGTGGCGATCAATGGGTGATCGTCGGCATAGATACCAGTGACGCGGGCAAAGGCGATCTCGGCCGGCTCGTCGTCGGCGACGCTCTGCCCGAGGCGGCCGAGAAGCCGCTGGCTGGCATAGCCGGCGCCCGCCCTTCCGTGGTCGAGAACCGCGTCCTTCCGCCCGGCATAGAGGCAGCGATCGACATTGATAAGTGCGTCGTCGGCAAGGTTGCGATAGAGCAAATCCTGAGCGAACCCGCCCGCGCATTCGGCGCGAACGTTTGCCGGCGGCGGCGCGAATATATCCTCATCGCCCCAATCTATGTGCAGCTCGGCGTCGGTGGCCCCGTTCTCGAGGGCCGCCGACCGATCGTCCTCAATGAGCGGCGCCAAGATCTTCTCAATGCCCTGGCGGCCCAGCGACTGCGCCCACTCGCGCACGCTGGTCCCGGCCTTTGCGGCAGGCGCGTAACCGCCAATGAGAAGTTCCAGCGCGCGCGGGGCGAGGCGGGCCGGAACGATTGGCCCGGGGCTGGCGATGCCGCCGATCTCGCGGTCGTTGCCGCCGAGATAGATCTGGTACTGCGGCGCCGGCCGGCCGTCGATCTTCTTGGCTATGCCACGGAAGCCGAAATCGCCGACATGGTGTAGGCCGCACCCGTTCTGACAGCCGGAGATGCGCAGGCGGAGGTCGTTCCCGCCTTCGGCGGCGCGCGCAACATCGAGCAATTCGCGCCCGAAGGCTTGCGCGTTGGTGATGCCGATACGGCAGGTCGTGGTGCCCGGACAGGCGATCAGATCGGGCTCGCTTGATTCCGGCTCGGCGACCGGCAGGCCGGCTGCGCGGATGGCGGCCACCGCCTCGTCGACCACGGCCGGATCGAGCCCCACCAGGGCGATGTTCTGCTCGCGGGTAGTGCGCAGGTGGTCGGCCCCTAGACGCTCGCCGATGCCGGCAATCGCGTCGAGCTGATCGGCGCTCAACAGGCCCAGCTCGGGGCTGACGACGACGCTTACCCGCCCATCATGCTGGGTAAAAACGCCGTCGATTGTGCCGGAAGGGATTTTGCCCCCATCGCCCGTCGGCTTGCGCCAGGCCAGCTTGGGCCACGGACGCTGGGGCATCGCGCGCACCCGCTCGAACTCTTCCTCGAAGAGCTTCCGGAAACCTTGCGCACCGAAGCGTTTGACCAGGAACTTCAGCCGCGCCTTGTTGCGGTTGATGCGGTTGGAATATTTCTGATGCAGGCGCGCCAACGCTTCGAGCACCGCCGGGAGGGCGTCCTCGGTTACGAAATCGGCGACCTTGACCGCGGCCACCGGCTGGCCGCCGGTGCCGCCGCCGGCGAATACGGTGAAACCCTGGCGGCCGTCCACTTCGGTTGCAACGAGGCCAAGATCGTGGATGCCGCTGGCCCCGCAATCGACGGCGCAGCCTGACACCGTGCTCTTGAATTTGCGCGGCATATTCTGCACCAGGGGACTGCGGATCCAGGACTGGGCGAGCTGGGCCGCGACCTTGCCGGCATCGACATGCTCGTGCGGGCAGACCCCGGCAAAGGCGCAGGACGAAAAGTTGCGCAGCGTATTGCCGCAGGCCTCGCGGGTAGTAACGCTTGCCGCCGCCAAAGCTTCGAGCAGGTCGGGAACCCGGTCGGTTGCGATGTGGTAGAGCTGGAAAGCCTGGCGCGTGGTCAGATGGATATTATCCTTGGCGAATTCACGGTTGGCGCTGGCCACGGCGCGCGCCCAGGCGAAGGGAAGGATGCCCCCCGGCACCTTGACCCGCACCATCTGGACCCCCGGTTGGCGCTGGCCGTAAACCCCGTGGCGTAGGCGGAAGGCGGTCCATGTCTCATCGTCCCAATCGCCGGCACGGTAGCGGGTCAGCGCCTGACGTAGCGCATCAGCGTCCTCGGCGCGGGCCAGGGGCTCGGGCTCGGGCGCCCAAGCTTGCGTATCCAGAATGGCCTTCGCTTGCACCGCCTCGGCAGGCTGGCTCGGTGGAACGACGGTCACGTTCATGAGCGGGTTCCTTTGTACAGCATATATTCGTGTTTATTGTTGTTCCACGAAACATTGCGTGCAAAAGGATAAAAAGCAAGTATTTTCTGTGATTATTTTTTATTTACGTTAAATGACTGTGTTATTTTATTATTCGCCTCCTCGACGAGCGCTCATAACAAAGAACCTCCCGGCGAAAGGCGCTTTTGCATTGGTGCATTGGCATGCGCCAGAGCGAGCAGGATTCCCCCTTCGGCTCATTATCAGGATTGGAGTTCCTTCCGCCGCCGTCGCGCGTGCAGATCTTGTCCAATTGATAACATCATGCTCTAGCACCCATCCGTAGCGTAAAATTGATCACGCGCGCCGATTGCAGACATTCGATGTTGGCGGGGCCGAGGTGGACTGTTATGGTTGCTGCCATTGGAGCGGGAGAGACGATAAGAGCCGGCAATGTCCGGTCAAATAATTGGGGAGGGGGTGGTCTTGCACCTCAGGCTTTACCTCACTGCCGGGTTTGTTTTAGCCTGGTTGGCCGTGCTGCCGACCGCACGCGCGCCACTGGCCGCCGGGGTCGACCCGCAGTTGCGCCAAATCTACCGGCAGATTCTGCGCGACCCTACCAATACCGAACTCAATCTGCGCTACGCCCGGCTGGCCGAGAGTAAGGGCGAGTTGCGCAAGGCCCTGACCGCCTACGAGCGCATCCTGCTCAACGATCCGGGCAACCGCGAGGCGCAAACCGGAAGTCGGCAGATCCTCCTGCTGCTGAAGCCCGGCTTCACGCGGTGGACGGCGATCCTCGGCGGCGACTACGCCAGTAACGCGCGCCAGCGCAACCGCCAGTTCGATCGGGGCAGCGATCTCATCGGCACCGGACAGCTATTGGTTATCGACGAGCGCCGGATCGGCGGCGGCCGCTGGCGCAGCAAAGGCCAGATATACGCCGATTTCCACAAACGCTTTCGCAGCTTCGACTACGGCTATGTAGGCGGCGATATCGGCCCGTTGCTGGCGGCTAGGGGCGGCTGGACTGTGCGCCCAGCCTTCGGCGCCGCCTATTCGTGGCTCGACCAGCAGACTTTCATTACCGAGCTCTCCTTCCTGCTCGGCATCGAGGCGCCCAAGACGGGCGCCTTCCAGCGCATCGACTTCCGCTTCTCCTACGATTTTATCGGCAACAAGTTCACCTCTCGGCGCAATGGGGTGATCTTCGAGGTGGCGCCGCAATTCCTGGTCAGGAACCTGGTCAAGCGCGGCGACGGCCTCACCATCCGCCCCAGCCTCCTCTACAACGGCGCGACCGGGGGCGAACCCAACCCGTTGTTGGTGCGCGGTGATCTGTTTCCTAACCGCTACCAGCAATTCGCCGTTCGGCTCACCTACTTCGTGCCGGTTATGGGCGGCAAGGTATTCGTCGGTCTGAACCTGTTTTCGAATGTTCGCCTCTATGTAGTCAAGGTGCCCGGCCAGGCCGAGCGGCGGCGCGATACCTATCTGGCGCCGGGGGCGGAATTGGTTTTCCCCCAGCTGTTCCACCCCAAACACGACCTCATCATCCAGTACCGCTTCGAGAACAACGTCTCCAACGACGGGACCGAGAATTTCAAAAACCACGTCGCCGGCTTCCGCTCGGTATGGCGGTTTTAATCCGAAGAACGGGAGCTCCAACCCCTTTTTTATCATCCTTCGCGGGAACGACGACGGCGCCTGGCATGCACGCCCTTCGACAACCTCACAAGCGACCGCCCGGCGTCTAAGAGGGAACATACAACCGGTCAATCTTTTGACTGATTGGTATAGTGTAGCCCAATGCGAACGCGGCTCGCCTACCTAATCCCTTACGCGATGCTGGCGTTAGCGCTTGCATTTCGGCTCTACGATCCGTGGCCGGTCAAGCAGTTGCGTCTGCTCGTCTTCGACAGCTTCCAGCGGATCGCCCCGCGCATCTTCGATCCAAGAAAATCGCCAGCCCGAATTGTCGCCATCGACGAGGCTTCGCTCAAACGCATCGGCCAATGGCCGTGGCCGCGCACGCTCGTTGCCAAGCTGGTCGACCGATTGAGCGGTGCCGGAGCCTCAGCGATCGTCTTCGACATCATTTTCGCTGAGCCAGACGGAAGCTCGCCCGAGAACGCGGTCAAACGCTGGCCGGCCGGCCCGGCGCTTGAGAAAATTCGCAAAGCGGCCGGCGCGCTACCATCGCACGACAGGCTCTTCGCCGCGGCGCTGGCCCGGGCGCCGACCGTCACCGCTTTTGTCCTTGAGCGCGCGGCCAATCAAGCCCGGCCTCGGCGTATCGCGGGACTGGCCTTCGCCGGCGCCGATCCGCGCGCCGTCCTCCCCGCCTTTGCCGGCGCAGTGCTCACGCTGCCTATCCTCGAGAAGGCGGCCAAGGGCAACGGCTCGATCAGCTTCACCCCTGACCGCGACCTCATCATTCGCCGCGTGCCTCTTTTCTCGCGGCTCGGCAAACACATCTATCCGGGGCTCTCGGTGGAAGCCCTGCGGGTGGCTCAGCGGACACGCGGCTACCTCATCAAGTCTGTCGGCGCCTCAGGCGAGATAGGCGCCGGGGCGGGGATCGTCGCCATCAGGATCGGCCGTCTGGCTGCGCCTACCGACGGGCGCGGACGCTTCGTCATGCACTATCGGCCGGCGGCGCCGCAGCTCTATATCCCGGCCTGGCGGGTGCTGGCGGGTAAGATTGAGCGCAGGGAGATTGCCGGCCGCATAGTATTCATTGGGGCAACTGCAGCGGGATTGCGCGATCTGCGGGCGACGACGCTGGAAGTCGGCGTGCCCGGCGTCGAGATCCACGCCCAGCTGATCGAGCAGATCGTCACCGGGACGTTCCTGCGGCGGCCTGATTTCATCACTGGCATCGAGCTTCTGTTCGTCCTGATAGCCGGGCTGAGCGTACTGGTGCTTCTGCCGCGTATCGGCGCGGTGTGGTCGGGCTCGCTGGGTGTCTTCGCGATCGCCGGTGCCTCCTTGGTATCGTGGTTTGCCTACGCCAATGCTGGCTGGCTGGTCGATCCGATCTACCCCTCGATCGCGGTGATTCTGACCCTACTGACGGGAACTATGGTGGTTTACTTACGCTCCGAGGCCGAGCGGCGGCAGGTGCGCAACGCCTTCAGCCGTTACATGTCGCCCGAACTCGTCGAACAGCTCGCCGGCAATCCCGGACGGCTGGTACTGGGGGGCGAAAATCGGGAGATGAGCCTTCTGTTCTGCGACATCCGCGGCTTCACCGGGATTTCCGAGGGCTTCGCCGACGCCCATGAGCTGACCGCCTTCATCAACCGCTTTTTGACGCCGATGACGCATGTCATCCTGCAGCATCGCGGGACGATCGATAAATACATGGGTGACTGCATCATGGCCTTCTGGAACGCGCCGTTGTCGGACCCCGATCACGCGGTCCACGCTTGTCGCTCGGCCCTCGAAATGGTCGATGCACTGGCCACCCTCAACGCCGAGTGGGCGGACGAAGCGAAGCGCGCAAAAAAGGAGTTCGCGCCCGTCCGGGTCGGCATCGGGCTCAACACTGGCATCGCCTGCGTCGGCAACCTCGGCTCCGAGCAACGCTTCGACTATTCGGTGATCGGCGATGAGGTCAACCTTGCTTCGCGCCTCGAGGGCCAGTCCAAGACTTATGGGTTCGACATCATCATCGGCGAGAAAACGAAAAAGGCGGCGCCCGGCTTCGCGATGATCGAGATCGACCTGATCCGCGTCATCGGCCGCACCCAGCCGGCGCGCATATATGCCCTGCTCGGCGATGAAGCCCATGCCGCCAGCGATGGGTTCGAGCAGCTCGCCGATACCAACGCGAAGTTCCTCGCTGCCTACCGCCGACGCGACTGGCGAGGCGCGCTTGGGCTTTTGAAATCCTGCCGCACGCTCGGCGGGTCTCAGCTCGCTGGTCTCTACGATATGTTCGCTGGCCGTATCGCCGGATTTGCAAATACACCACCGCCCAAAGATTGGACTGGTATCTACGAGGCCGAGAGAAAGTAATCTCGCCCGCTATCGCGCGGCCGCTTGCGAGCGCGGTCGGGCATTCGGGCGGCTGACGATGTAGGCCGAGATCGCGATAAGGATAGCTGCCAAGATCACCGGCAGGATCCTGCCCTTGGCAACAAACAGAGTGACGAATGCGAGGCTTGCCGCCATCATCGATACCGCCATCAACCTGGCCCGCGGCGGGATCGCCCTAGTTTCGTGCCAGGCGCGAGCGTTATGGCCGAAGCGGGGATGGTGAAATAGCCAGCGGTGGAAC
>JAPULJ010000348.1 GCA_027295145.1 Alphaproteobacteria bacterium
ACCTCCCCTATTCCCAATTTCCTGGCGATATTCACGTTCCCACGTTCCTATTCGTGTTTTCCCGCCTCTTTTCGTTTCTCATCACGAATCCTGAACCAAGCCGATATCGTGAAACATGAAATGGAAATTGCGAGCGCCAACGCAGCGATCAATTTATCAAATAAATCGAACGCGTCCTTGGAAGGCTTCGGTAGGGACTCTGGGTTGGGGATTGGTAAATCGACCGACAACAAAACGAGCGCCAATATCAGAAATACCCAGCCCGAGATGCGTAGTATTTTTCTAGCCATAACAGATGAATACCTAATGCGTTTCGAGTTTGTCCAGATCGCCGATCAGCTGACAGCTGACGCGTGTGGCGCCATTCTTGATTTAGTGTGGCTGTCATACATCACAGGCACTCACAGCGCCCCAACATCCGTCACCAACCGTCCCGCACGCACCCACCAGTCGGGATGCGCGGAGGCGATCTCAGCGGCGGCGTGGTCGGCCTCGGTGTCGCTTTCGAAAAGCGCGAAGCAGGTCGGGCCGCTGCCCGACATGCGCGTCAAAAGCGCTCCTGGCGCGGCGTCGAGCACGTCGAGGATAGTGCCGATCTCGGGCAGGCAGCGCCGGGCGGGGTCGGCGAGATCGTTGTGGCGGGTGGCCAGCAATTCGGCCAGCTCGCATGCGTCGGCCGGTGGGCGCTCGAAACGGTCCGCCGCACTAAAGCGTCCATCGAACGCATCGAACACCGCCTTCGTCGCCAACGGGCGCGTGGGATTGGCCAGGACAAGCGCCGCCGGCGGCAGGCGCGGCGCGGGGTCGAGGCGCTCGCCTGCCCCGCTCATGTAAGAAGCGCGCCCGGCGAGGCAGACCGGCACGTCGGCGCCCAGTTCCATCGCCAAGCCGACCAGGTCCGGCGCACCCAGATCGATCTTCCACAGCATTGCAAGCGCCCGCAATGCCGCCGCTGCATCGGCCGAACCGCCGCCGATGCCGCCAGCTACCGGCAGACGCTTGATCAGTCCGATCGCCGCGCCGTCCGAGACGTTTGCCGCTGCCGCCAACGCCCGCGCCGCCTTGAGAACAAGGTTATCGGGCTCGTCCGCCAGCGCAGGCGCGAATGGCCCCTCGACGTTCAGGCCTATTTCGGCCGCCGGGCGCACCGATATCGTATCTTGAAGATCGGCGAAGGCGACGAGGCTGTCGAGCTCGTGGTAGCCGTCGGTGCGCTTGCCGGTGATGTGAAGGGTGAGATTGAGCTTGGCCGGCGCGGGCTGAACGATCGCGGCGCCCTCAGCCGGACCGCCGAACGCGCCCTCACTCAAAGCCTGCGGCCTGGGCTCAAAGTTTGCGGCCCAGCTTCTTGGCTTTTCCGAGGCCGTGCTCGATCTTTTTATTGATAATCGTGACCTGGTCCTTCTCCGGGCCGAACGACAGCGCCCGGCGCCACTGCACCCGCGCCTCGACCTTGCGTCCGACGCGCCAGTAGGCGTCGCCCAGATGGTCGTTGATAGTCGGATCGTGGGGCCGTAGTTCGACCGCGCGTTCGAGGTGGCGGACCGCTTGCCTGTACTTACCCATGCGGTAGAGCACCCAGCCCAAACTGTCGGTGATGTAGCCGTCGTTGCGGCGCAGCGAGACGGCCTTCTCGATCATCTTGCGCGCGCGGGCAAGCTGGACCCCGCGCTCGACCCATGAATAGCCGAGATAGTTGAGAACGAAGGGTTGGTTCGGCTGGAATTCCAGCGCCTTGAGGAAATCCCTCTCCGCCCGCACCCATTTCTTCGATCGCTCGAGGGCGATGCCGCGGGCGTAGAGAATGCTCCAATGCCGCTTGTCCAGCTTGGGAATGCGCGCGATCACCTGGTCATAGGCGGCGGTGGCCTCCGCAAACCGGTCGTGGCCGCGCAGGATGTCGCCCAGTGCCCTTGGCGCGTCCCAGCGCTTGGGGCGCTCCTTTGCCATGCGTTTGAGCAGTCCGATCGCCTCGTCGGTGCGTTTAAGGTCGTCGAAAATCCGGGCCGAAGCCAAACGCGAGGTCCAGGCCATCGGTGAGCTGGACGGCACCATGCGATAGAGCACCAAGGCCGCCTCGCGCTGCTCCCGGCCTTCGAGGATATTGGCAATGAGGATCTGGGCCGGCGCGAAGCGCGGTCGCATAAACAGCGCAAGACGCGCCAGCATCAGAGACCGCCGCACGCCGCGCCCGCGCGTCATCAGGCTTGCCGCATCGAACAGCGCTTCGGCCATGGCTTCAGTGGGATTGCGCACGAAGGCCGGTGGCCGCCGCTTGCGAAGCGCCCGCTGCAGCGAGAAATCAATCGCCTGATATTGTGGGTTACGTTTGAGGAATTTGCGGTAGAGCGCGATCGCCTTGGCCCGCTGGTTCGAGCGCTCGTAAAAAACGCCGACCGCGTAAATCATACGCAGACCAGGCCGCTTCCCTTTCCGCAAGGCCACTTCATAACGCGCGCCGGCTTGCTTGATACGCCCGCTCATCTGGAGCATGAGCCCTGTGTGCAAGATATGGAAGTTGCTGAAACCGCGCATATCGGCGAATTCGTCGATCTGTTCCAGCCCCCGCTCCCGGCGGCCGCTGGCGAACGTAATCCAACCCCGAAGCAAAGGCAGAAGGACGCGATTGATGCCCCGCTTCGGCAGCTTAGTGAGGCGGCGTTCGGCTTCGGGGTAGCGGCCGGTGGTAGCGGCCTTTAGGGCGAGGACGAAATTGGCTAGGCGCGAATCGGGCTGCAGTTTGACCAGCCGGCGGGCCAGCGCAACGGCCTCGGAATTGCGCCCGTCGGCGACCATCAAATAAAGCGTGCGCCCAAGCAGCGGCTTGTTCTCGGGATCGACCGCCAGGACCCGCGCGTAGAATGTGGCGGCATCGGTTATGGCGAAACTGCCAACCGCGTGCTTGCCCGCAAGATAAGCGCCGTAGGTAGAATGGCTGTTCGGGGTCGTCTTGGCCGCAGCGAGCGCTGGCGGGCCGGCGAGGGAAACGAGGGCTGCCAGAAGAATGCCGGCGCGCCGGCAGGCGCGTGCCCAAACTCGGTAATTCTTGTTTCTCATTCCTACCATCATGCTTGGACTTATGCCGTCGCGAGGATTGTGCAATCTAATGTTTTTAGAGCGTCCCTACATATCAGAGCGAACAGGGTCGTTCACATATTTGGATAGTTTGGACCGCCGCCGCCTTCGGGCGCTACCCAGGTAATGTTGCGCGATGGGTCCTTGATATCGCAGGTCTTACAGTGGACGCAGTTCTGGGCATTGATCTGTAGGCGCGGGTTGGCGCCGTCCGCGTCGCTCAGGATCTCGTAAACCCCGGCCGGGCAGTATAGCTGCTCGGGCGCGCTGTAGAGGGGCAGGTTTGCATCGACCGGTATTGCAGGGTCGGCCAGCTTCAGATGCACCGGCTGGTTCTCCTCGTGGTTGGTGTTCGAGAGGAAAACCGAGGAAAGTTTGTCGAAGCTGATCTTGCCGTCGGGTTTGGGATAGTCGATCTTCTTGCTTTCGGCGGCCGGTTTCAGGCTTTCCCAATCGGCGTGGGGGTGTTTTAGCGTCCACGGTGCGCGGCCGCGGAACAGGATCTGGTCGATCCCAGCATAGAGCGTCCCCAACATCAGCCCCCATTTGAAAGCCGGCCGAACGTTACGCGCGGTGTTTAGCTCCTTATGAACCCAGGAGGATTTGAAGCTCTCGGCATAGGCGCTCAACTCGGCCGGCGGCGCCTCGCCGGAGAGCGCTGCGTGCGCCGCCTCGGCGGCCAGCATGCCGGACTTCATCGCCGTATGGGTGCCCTTGATCTTGGGCATGTTGAGCGTGCCGGCTTCGCAGCCGATCAGCGCGCCGCCGGGGAAGGTAAGCTTGGGCAGGCATTGCAGACCGCCCTCGATGAGCGCGCGCGCGCCATAGGAGATCCGCCGGCCACCTTCGAACAGGGAGCGTATCTTGGGGTGCAGCTTGAAGCGTTGGAATTCGTCGTAAGGGCTCATATAGGGGTTCTGGTAGTCGAGCCCGATGACGAAACCGACCGACACCTGGGTGTCCTCGACATGATAGATGAACGAGCCGCCATAGGTTTTGCTATCGAGGGGCCAGCCGGCGGTGTGGACGACCAGTCCTTCGTGATGCTTTTCCGGCTCGACTTCCCACAGCTCCTTGATGCCGATGCCGTAGGTCTGCTCCTGCACCCCATCGTCGAGATTAAAGCGTTCCATCAATTGCTTGCCCAGCTGTCCCCGGCAGCCTTCGGCAAAAAATGTATAGCGGGCGCGCAATTCGATGCCCTGTTGGTAGTTGGCTGTATGCTCGCCGTCGCTACCGACCCCCATATCGCCGGTGGCAACGCCGGTGACTTCGCCATCCTCGCCGTAGAGGATTTCCGACGCGGCAAAGCCGGGATAGATCTCGACCCCCAGCGCCTCGGCCTGCTCGGCCAACCAGCGGCACAGATTACCAAGCGAGATGATGTAGTTGCCGTGGTTTTTCATCGCCGGCGGCAAAAAGAACGTCGGCCAGGAAACCCCGCCTTTGGCGGTCAGGAAGAGGAATTTTTCGGCCTTCACCGCTGTCTTGACCGGCGCACCCTTTTCCGCCCAGTCGGGGATCAGCTCGTCGAGGGCCCTGGTTTCGAGCACCGCGCCCGACAGGATATGGGCGCCGACCTCCGAGCCCTTCTCGACGATGCAGACATTGGTCTCGCGGCTTGCCTCGGCGGCCAGTTGCTTCAGCCGTATCGCCGCGCCGAGGCCCGCCGGCCCGGCGCCCACGATCACGACATCGTACTCCATCGATTCGCGTTCCATCGATGCCAATACCTATTTCCAGCGCTGGCGCGCTTATAGCACAGTCTGTCGGTGCGCGAGCCCCGATGGTAAAGTGCAAATGATGTCAAAGCGAGCCGATCCTACCCAAGGCGAAATGGTCGCCGCCCTGCGCTGGCAAGTCGAGGCGGGCGCCGACGAGGCGGTCGGTGAATTGCCCATCGACCGCTACGCTGCCGCGCGCGCGGCAAAGCCCGCACCGACGCCCGCGCCTACAACCTCACCAAAAAAATCTCCACCCCGCCCCGCCCCGGCGCCGCTGGTCTCGGCCGAAGCGCAGCGCGCCAACGCCCGTGCGCTGGCCGCTGGTGCCGGCTCGCTGGACGCGTTGCGCCAGGCGGTCGAGGATTTCGACGGCTGCGCGCTCAAGCTGACGGCGACCAACACTGTCTTCGCCGACGGCGATCCGTCGAGCGACACGATGTTCATCGGCGAGGCGCCGGGGGCCGAAGAGGACCGCCAGGGCCTGCCCTTCGTCGGCGTCTCGGGCCAACTCCTCGACCGCATGATCGCCTGCATCGGACTTGAACGCGGCGGCCAGGGCCGCGCCGGCGCCTATATCTCGAACATGCTGTTCTGGCGGCCACCCGGCAACAGAAACCCCTCGGCCGACGAGATCGCCACCTGCCTGCCATTCGTCGCCCGCCATATCGAACTCGCCGCTCCCAAGCTCCTGGTCTTCGTTGGCGGCACCGCTGCCAAGACCATGCTGCAGACCACCACCGGCATCATGCGCCTGCGCGGTCGCTGGTTCGAATACGAGACCCCCGACGGCGCCACGATCCCGGCCACGCCAATCTTCCACCCAGCCTACCTCTTGCGCTCGCCAGCCCAGAAACGCGAAGCCTGGCGCGACCTGCTGGCGATCAAGGCAAAGCTCGACGGGGCTTAAACGGTGTGCCGATAACTCTTACGGCAGCGTCTTCGGACTTACGGTTACGGCGGCCATTGTCTAGGTCCTATTTTGACCAAGGCTGTGTAAATAATCGGTCCGGATGAGCGTTTGTGTAACAGTAGAATCTGATTTTGCGGATGCGTGGATCATTCTTGCCTGCGACGACAGCTAGTCGAAATCATTGTTGCGCGCTCGGACTTCGCAAATCGTTTTCGCACCGCCTGGACCCAATGCCGAAATTTGGCCTCGATGGACAGGATCGCCCACTAAACGTAGACTTTGGCCGGACCGCGACGGAGTGGAGGCCGCTAGATGGCCGAGGACATCTCGCAATGGCTTGACAGCATTGGCCTCGGCCAGTACGCGCGGGCGTTCGCTGACAACGGTATCGACATAGAAGCACTGCCATATCTTCGGGACGAGGACTTTGAACAGCTTGGGGTTCTGTTGGGCCATATGCGCAGACTCCAAGCCGCCATAAGAACCCTACCCGCCAACGATTCTCCCACCCGATCAATCCAACCTCCGAGCCCGGAACCTGAAGCCCATCCCGCTGAGGCTGAGCGGCGCCAACTGACCGTGATGTTCTGCGATCTGGTTGGTTCGACAGCGCTGTCTCAAAAACTCGACCCGGAGGATTTACGCGATGTCATGCGGAGCTATCAAGACGCCGTAGTGGATGCTGTTTCGCGATTTGGAGGACATGTCGCAAAATATCTAGGTGATGGTGTCCTCGCCTATTTTGGTTGGCCACAGGCTTATGAGGATCAGTCTGATCGTGCGGTTCGCGCGGGTCTTGACGCGGTCTCGGCGGTGGCAAGGCTGACGCTCGACAATGGCCAACCACTGGCGGCGCGCGTCGGTATCGCCACCGGCCAGGTGGTGGTTGGAGACTTGGTAGGAAAGACCGGCCGTGAAACCGAGGCGGTGACCGGGCAGACCCCGAACCTCGCCGCGCGCCTGCAGAGCCTGGCCGAACAGAACCAAGTGGTAATAGGCGCCGACACCCGCCGGCTGATCGGGACCGCATTCGAACTGGAGGATTTCGGCAAGCATGACCTCAAGGGATTTTCCCAGCCCGTGTCGGTGTGGCGTGTCGTCGGCGAAGATGTAGGGGAGAGCCGATTTGAGGTGATGCGGGGCACCACACTTGCACCTCTAATCGGCCGCGAGCATGAGCTGGGTCTGCTGTTGGAACGATGGGAATTGGCGATGGGGGGCGAGGGCCAAGTTGTGGAACTATCCGGCGAGGCGGGTATAGGCAAGTCTCGCATCGTTCGGACCTTGCTGGAGGCGATTGCCGAGAAGCCCCACTTCCGTTTGCGATATCAATGCTCACCACATCACACAAACAGCGCCTACTATCCGATCATTAGCCGAATCGAACGGGCCGCCAGTTTTGCCAGTGCCGACGATGCCGATGCCCGGCTGGACAAGCTGGAAAAGCTGCTGCGCATGTCGGGACAGGATATAAGAGCGGCCGCACCGTGGTTTGCGGCCTTGCTGTCGCTGCCGGGCGAGAAGCGTTACGGCAAGCTGGACCTAACACCCCAGCAGCTCCGTGAGCACACCTCAAAGGCGCTGATGGATCAGGTTTTGGGGCTGGCGCGACTACGGCCGGTGCTCTTCGTGCTGGAAGACGTTCATTGGATAGATCCGACAACTTGGGAATTTCTGGAACAGTTGGCTCCTGGCATCGCCGATGCTGCGGTATTGATATTGATCACCCACCGCCAGGAGGAAGCGCGGCCCTTGGCGGCGCTTTCGCATCTAACTTCGGTAACCTTGAACCGGCTGAGCCGGGTCCAGGGCAAGAAGATCATCCTGACGGCCGGCGGCGCAGCCTTCCCAGACGAAGTAATGGACCAAATCGTGGCGCGTGCCGACGGTGTGCCTTTGTATGTGGAGGAGCTCACGCGCTCGGTCGTGGATGCTGGAGGCGAGGCCAGCGCGGCGGACATTCCCGAAACACTTCAAGCCTCTTTGACGGCGCGTCTGGACCACTTGGGCGAAGCCAAGGAGATCGTGCAGATCGGCGCCGTCATCGGGCGAGACTTCGGACACGGTTTGCTGGCTGCTGTGGCCGACCGAACCGAGATTGAACTGGCCACTGCTCTCGACCGGATAGTCCGCTCCGAATTGGTGTTTCGACGCGGTGTACCGCCAGATGCCACCTATACCTTCAAGCACGCGTTGGTCCAGGACGCCGCCTATCAATTGCTTCTCAAGCCGATGCGTCAGGACCTCCACCGGCAGGTGGCTGAGCAGTTGGAAAGCCGGTTCCTTGAAGTGACACAGACCCAGCCAGAGCTGTTGGCCCATCACTATATCGAGGCGGGGTTGGCCGAGAAGTCGGTGCCCTATTGGTTCAAGGCCGGCCAACAGGCGGTTGAGCGCTCCGCCAATCTGGAAGCAATCGTGCATCTGACCAGGGGGCGGGCGCTTCTGGTCGAGCTGCCGGCAAGCGCCGAGCGAGATCTGCAAGAGCTAGAATTTTGTCTGGCCTTGGGTCCGGCCTTCATGTCCACCAAGGGGCTCGCGGCGGCGGAAGCCGAGGAGATTTATGTGCATGCCCGCAAACTCAGCCAGTCCATCGACCAGGCAGCTCTATCGTTTCAGGCCGCCTGGGGTCTTTGGCTGGTCTTCCAACAGCGTGGCCAGATCGATCTGGCGCAAACGGCGACCGAAGAGGTTCTGTTGCTTGCCGAGCGGCAGAAGGAGAACGTGGATTACTCGCTACAGGCGCATCATGCCGCCTGGACGACGCAATTGTTCATCGGCAAATTTGCCACAAGTCAGACCCACATCGTGGAAGGCGAGGCGCTTTACGACATCGAAAAGCACCGCAACCACGCCTTCATCTATGGCGGCCATGACCCCGGGGTCTGCGCCAAGACCACCGCCTCGGAGACGCTCTGTCTGTTGGGATACGCCGAGCAGGCGGTGAAAAAAGCGGTGGAAGGGGTGGCTTTGGCGGAACGGCTGTCCCATCCCTTCAGCTTGGTCATGGCCCACTATTTCATGGGCCAGGTCCATCAGTATCGCCTGGAGCCCGCTATCGTTCGCACCCACGCCCAAGTAACCTTCACGATGTGCGAATCGCACGGCTTTGAGAGCTACAAGGCACAAGCGGCAGTGCTTCTGGGTTGGGCGACCGCGGCCGGAGGCGAATGCGAGACCGGCATAGCGCAAATCCGCGAAGGCTTGGCTGCCTGGCAGTCGACCGGTACCGGCATGCGCCGCCCCTATTTTCTGGCGCTCCTCGCCGATGCCCTGCTGCTCGCCGACCAAACCGAGGAAGGGCTGAATATTATCGCAGAAGCTGAGGCTCTAATCGAACGCACGGGCGAAACCCGTTGGCATGCTGAAACGGTGCGCTTGAAGGGTGCGCTAATGGACCGCACCGGTGCCGCGACAGAGGACATCGAGGCCACCTACCAACGCGCTTTGGAAATCGCGCGCGGACAGGAAGCACGGTGTTTGCAGCTAAGAGCAGCGACGAGTCTCGGCCAACTTTGGCACGGCCGAGGCAAGGGAAGCGAAACGCGCGAACTCCTTGGCCCTCTTTACGCCTGGTTCACCGAAGGCTTCGAGACCCCAGACGTAATACGCGCAAGGGCGCTCCTGGACGAATTGCCTTGAGTCTGTTTATCGCTGAGGCTGTTCTCTCGGTTATCTATGCATGCGCACTCTCGGTCAGTAGTCTGCATATGGATCAAGTTAATTTGGTGAGTAACCAAAAATTCATGGGCTCAATCAATAGATTGATAGGATAAATTGCAGAGCGGCGTTGCCAACACGCTTTAGGCGCGCCCGCATTGCAGTCAAGCAAAGTCTCGCTGCTGGCGTGCAGCTAACAAATGTTGATCTTCAGCCTGGCGATCCGAAGCTTGGCAAGACATGCTGGCGATCAAGGCAAAGCTCGACGGGGATTGAGGGGCTGGCCGATCACTCTTACGGCAGCGTCAGCGGACTTACGGTTACGGCGGCATTGTCTGGTCCTGTAATGACTCTAAACGGACCATGCGCAACGGCTCCATGACAGAAAATGCGCGATAGTTGTTGACGGAAAATCAAATCTCGCTTATGTATCCTGACCGGTATATATACATAATTGAGGCAGCTTTGGATGCAGACGGACACAGCCACGGATATCGCGGCACAACGGCTTGATGCCTGCTACGCCGGCGCCAACCCGGATTGGCGGCAGTTCTACACGCCGCGTCAGGAGATGCGGAACTTCGCTACGCGCTACCATCTCGTGTATCCAGCCCTGTCCTATTTCGTTGGACTGAAACAAGACCCGGATCTTACCGATAACTACCGGCCCAAGCTGGACACGATTTACAAAGGCCTTCTGGATCAGCGCGTGTGGAATTACTGGCATTCCGAGCTAAACGAGCCGTCGCCACCGCTCAAGGAACGCAATCTGACATATGCCGGGCGGCTGGCTACATTTGTCGGGTTCTACATCGACGCGTTTGGAGAACCGCCCGCGGAGAAGATCGAAGTCGATGGACACGTAACGGATTACCGGGAACTTTCCGCCAATCTACACCACCAGATGACGTCGGAACCAAGTCGCGGCGTCACCTGCTACCACCACCAATCGATGGTCATGTGCAACGCACATATGCTGATCAACAACGTCTTGCATGACCGCCTGTATGGAACGAAATTTTCACGCGCGAACGAAGCTTGGCTGGCAACGACGCAAACGAGCCTGTTGCGCGATGAAGACACCGGACCGCTGTTCTATTATGGCACCAAGGCGCGCAGCGCTCTGCCCGAGGAAACGACGAAGTCAGTCGGCGCAGATATCTGGGCGCTGTTTTTGATGAGCGGGGTCGTGCCCGAGCGCGTTTCCGCCTGGTTCGAGACCTGGCAACGCAACATCAGCTACGAAGACCACCGAGCCCGCGTATTGATCGGCGAGAAGCAGGAGAAGTTCGAAATCTCCTCTACGTCGTTGGCGACCGGCTGGGCCTATTGCCTGTCACGGGAACTCGGCCAGCAGGTCCGGGCCGAGTTGCTTAGGAATGCGCTGGCAAAACAGGCCGAAGAGGGCTTTGAGCTTGATCCGCTGCTGTCAGGACTCTTCCTGCTCGGCGACCGGCTGCAGCCCGGCTCCTTTCACAAACTCGTCACCGGTGGGTAGTCGAAGCGGTCATGCGAGGTACAGCAGACAAAACGCGTAAAAAGATACTCAAAGCAGCCAGCAAGCTTTTCTACGAAAATGGCATTCGCAGCGTCGGCGTTGATCTGGTTGCCGAGACGGCGGGAGTGACCAAGCGTACGCTCTACTATCACTTCAAATCGAAAGATGTATTGATCGCCGCCTACCTGGAAGCACGCAACGAGCCCGTTCTCGCCGGCCTGAAGTCAGCGATTGAAAATGCAAATGGCAGCCCCGCCGACAGGGTTGCAGCGCTTTTCGACATGTTGGCGGCAGGGAGTCGCGCACCGACATGGCGGGGCTGCCCATTCGCACGAATGGCCGCGGAGCTTCCGGCTGAGCGGACACATCCGGCCCGGCAGATTGCGTCAGATCACAAACACGCCTTCGAGGCGTGGCTTACCGGGTGGTTTCGGGCCCAAGGAGTGGGCCGATCACAAATGCTCGCGCAGCAGATCATTGTGCTCGTGGACGGCGCACTCACGCAGATGCTGATCCATGATGACCCTGGCTATGCCAAAGCCTCCGGCATGGCCGCCAGATCGTTGATTGACGCGGTCGGCGGGAATTGAGGCAAAAGCCGTGATATCGACTGCCCCCGACTAATCGTGGATATCGGGTCTCTCGGTCAACAGACTGCAAGTGGATCAAGGTAAACCGTCGGTTAATCATAATTTCATGGGCTTTATCTATAGATTGACAGGAAGGATTACGGGGCGGTGCAGCCTGATATCTGATGCGCCCTCCCGTTGCGCTCAGGCGAGGGATGATTATCTCTTGCGGCACGAATAGGTTCAAAAGGCGGCTGAAATGCGCCATGTTCATCAGCGCGTGCCGTAGACTATCGACAAAGGGGGCTCGATGAGCCGATTTGCCGTTTTGTTGACCCGTCCATTGATCGTGGCCGCGGCGATAGCGATCGCTGGCTCCTGGGGTTTCGCCCAAGCCGCCGAAACGATCAATTCCGAAACCCCCGGCGCCCTCATCGCGCCGCGGCTTGAGCCAACGGCACAGCCCCCGGCCAATCCTCCCCAGGCAAAACCGCAGACGGCCCCCCAAGCCAAGCCGCAGGCCATTCCTGCACCTATCATTGTAACCGATGGGACGCTCAATCCTCCGGCCAAGCCCGCTGCGAGCGTTCTGGCCAGGCCCAGTGCCAATCCCACAGGCGCCAGGCCCAGCGGGGCCACACCTACTGCCTCACCGCAAGCTAAACAGGAACCAGCCAAGCCGGTAAATACCACCCTGCCCGAGATCCTCAAGCCCGCCGATGTCGAGCGCTACCGGCGGATATTCGCGCTTCAGAACCGCGGTGCGTGGCGCCAGGCCGACCGCGAGATCAGGCGGCTTTCCGATCGTGTCCTGCTCGGCCACGTGCTCTTCCAGCGTTATATGAGCCGCCGCTACCGCAGCCGCTACGCCCAATTGCGGTCCTGGATGGCGCGCTACGCCGACCACCCGCAAGCCAAGCGCATCTACAAGCTCGCCCTGCGCCGCAAGCCGCGCCGCGCCCACTATCCGCGCGGGCCGGTGCGGGTCGCCCTGGGCGGCGGCGGTGTCGCGCTTCGATATACCGCCGGCGTGCGTCCCGCGCCGCGGCCCCGTCTGTCGCGACGCCAGCGCCGCCAGGCGCGCTACCTGCGCCGGATAACCGGCCGCCATATCGCCCGTGCCCGCTTCGCCAGGGCCGAGCGCTACCTCGCCCGCCGCGACGCCGAACGCCTCCTCGGCAAGGCCGGCTACGACCGCCTGCGCGCGCGTCTCGCTTTCGCCTATCTGGGCAAGGGCAACGCCGAGAAGGCCTATGAGATCGCCACCCTGGCAGCCGAGCGTTCGGGCGAATACGTGCCCTTCGCCGGTTGGACCGCCGGGCTCGCCGCTTTCCGCCTGGGCAAGTATGCCGACGCCGCCGCCCGCTTCGAGACGATGTCGCAAGCCGGGGCTTCGAGCTGGACCCGTTCGGCCGGCGCCTATTGGGCGGCGCGCGCCCACCTTCGCGACGGCAAGCCCGAGAAGGTCAATAGCTGGCTCGACACGGCGGCGCAGAACGCCCGAACTTTCTATGGCATCCTGGCCCGCCACCAGCTCGGTCTGGCGACCAGGTTCAACTGGACCATCTCAGCCAAATCGGGGGCCGACATGGACCGCCTGCTCGAATCGGCGGCGGCGGTGCGGGCCATCGCCCTCGTACAGGTCGGCCAGAACACCCGCGCCGGGCGCGAGTTGCGGCGGCTCTATCGTGGCGGCGACGCCGGTATCGGCGCGGCCATACTGGCGATCGCCGAGAAGGGCAAGCTGGCCAGCGCCTCGATGCGTATCGCCCGGCTGATGATCAATCGCGACGGCAAGGCGCTCGATGGCGGGCTCTATCCGGTGCCCCATTGGAGGCCGAAGGACGGCTTCACGATCGATAGAGCGCTGGTCTACGCCGTCATGCGCCAGGAATCGGCATTCCGGACGCGGGCCCGCAGCCGGGTCGGCGCTCGCGGGCTGATGCAGCTGATGCCGCGCACGGCGAGCCTCGTCGCACGCGATCGCTCATTGCGCCGCCGGCGCGGGCGCAACAAGCTCTTCGATCCCTCGCTCAATATTTCGCTGGGCCAGAAATATATCACTTTCCTGCTCGGCAAGGACGGCATCAACGGCAACCTCATCTTCACATTCGCCGGCTACAACGCCGGCCCCGGGGCGGTGCTCAAATGGCAGGCCTCGATCGACCACCGCGACGATCCTCTGTTCTTCCTCGAGAGCATTCCTTACCGCGAGACTCGCGGCTATGTGACCCGGGTGATGGCCAATTTGTGGGCTTATCGCGGGCGGCTCGGCCAGAAACCATATTCGCTGGATCAGGTCGCCGCCGGCAGGTGGCCAACCTACAAGGCGCAGGACGTCCCCGGCGTTGCGGCAATGCCGACGCAATGAGCGCTGTCAGCGCGTCGGTAGAGTTCCTGCCGGTCCACATCGCCGTGATGACCGTCTCCGACAGCCGCACCGCTTCCGACGACAAGTCGGGAGACATCCTCGAAAGCCGGTTGCTCGAAGCCGGGCACAAACTGGCCGCGCGAACCATCGTCAAGGACGAAATCGATGCGATCGTCGCACAGCTCCGCGCCTGGATCGAAGATCCCCAGATCGATGCGGTGATCGCCACCGGGGGCACAGGTGTGACCGGGCGCGACGTAACGCCGGAAGCTTTCCAATCGGTCTACGAGAAGGAAATCGCCGGCTTCGGCGAGCTCTTCCGGATGATCAGCTATGAGAAGATCAAGACCTCGACGATGCAGTCGCGGGCCACCGGCGGGGTGGCCAACGGCACTTACTTATTCGCGCTGCCGGGCTCGCCGGGAGCCTGCCGCGACGGCTGGGACGAGATCCTCGTCCACCAACTCGACATTCGCACCCGCCCCTGCAATCTCGTCGAGCTGATGCCGCGCTTGAACGAGCATCTCGGCTGATAGGCAACGGCGCTGGTAACCGGCCATTAAGTGAACTTCTCTAGGCTGGAGCCTTCAATAGCTCGGCCAGCGCCGAGCCTCCGATGGAACGAGACAGATTGAGCCGCGATGCCAAAAGTCCTTGCTGCCCTATCGGTCTTTTTATTGCTGGCTTCGGTCCTGCCCGGATCGGCCGCTGACCGCTCGCCGCGACAAACGCAAGTCCCGCCGCTGGCCGAGTTGGTCGACCAGTATCGCCGGGTCGCCTTAAGCGCAGAATTCGGCGGCGCCTACCGGCGCGGCCGCATCATCAAATGGAACGGGCCGATCGTTGCCCGCCTGAAGGGCGCGAACGCCCACCGCTACATGCGCGAAATCGTCAGTCAATTCACATTGCTGGCTAAACTCACCGGCTTGCGCTTCCGGGTGCTGGGCCCCGGCGCGCCGGCAAGCACCCGCGCCAACATGACCATCACCTTCATCGACAATGGCGGGCGCGGCCCGGCCAATCTCGAACGGGCCTGCGGGGCGGAAGTCTTTACCGACCGCAACCTCGTCATTCGCCGGGCTAGGATCACGATAAATGCCGACTGGCGAGCCCTGCGCCGGCACTGCATCATCGAGGAGATCACCCAGGCGCTGGGATTGATGAACGATTCCGGCTACCTCTTCCCCTCGATCTTCAACGACAATTCAAGACAGCAGCGCCTCTCGCCCTGGGACCGCATGGTGATCCGCGCCCACTACGACCGACGCTTACGCTCCGGCATGGACTGGTCCACCGCCGAGCCGATCGTCCGCCGCAACCTCTACAATCAACTCGGCGGCGCAACTGGGGTCGGGGTGATGCTGAAACGCTAGCGCCTTAATTCGGGAAGATATTGCTTCGTTCGCGACATTCCGTTTCCCCTCACCCCTGCAGCGCGACGCATTCGATCTCGATGTCGAACTCCCAGGGCCATGAGCCGACGGTGGCGAAAGTGCGCGCCGGCGGGTCTTGCGGGAAATAGCGGCGGTAGATGTCGTTCACCGTCGGGAAATAGGCCGAATTTGCGATGTAAATGGTCACCTTGACGACGAGGTCGAGTGAGCTTCCGGCTGTTTCGAGTACGAGTTTCAAGCCATCGAGTACCGCCTCGGTCTGGACGATAATATCCCCCCTGATGATCTCACCTGTCTTGAGGTTCATCGGCGGCAAGCCCGAGCAGAAGACGAAACCGTTTGCCTTGACCGCCAGCGACAGCGGTACTTTGTACTTCTCCAGCGCCTCGGACAGTACCGGGACGCGCACGATCTCCTTAGTCATCGCTTCAGACCTCACTTTGCAGATACGCCAAGCTGGCAGTGTGCCCGACAGGCGCTTGCCGCGCGAGTCCCGTCGCAAGAGGGCTGCACAGGGCGACGGATTCATGTAAAAGCACTTAACATGAGCTGGTCCAAGCAAAAAGGCGGCCGGTCCCGGCGCGGCTACCACCACGGCAATCTGCGCGAGGCGCTGATCGAGGCGGCGCTCGACCTGATCGGCAAGACGGGCCCGGCGGGCTTCACCTTCGCTGAGGCCGCGCGCGCCGCTGGGGTCAGCCCGGCCGCGCCCTACCGCCATTTCCGCGACCGCGATGCGCTGATGGCCGACATCGCCCAGCGTGGCTTCGAGCGCTTTGGGGCCAATCTGAAAGACGCCTGGAACGACGGCAAGCCCAACCCCTCGAGCGCCTTCAAGAATGTCGGGCGCGCTTATCTGGCATTCGCCCGCTCCGAGCCGGCCTACTACGCGGCAATGTTCGAGGCCAGGCTGCCGCCCGGCATGAACCGCGAGCTGGACCACGCTAGCGAGCAGGCCTTCGCCGTCATACGCCAGGCTTCGGAGACGCTCGCTGGCAAGCTGCCGAAGAAGAACCGGCCGCCTGCCATGATGATGGCCCTGCATATCTGGGCCCTGTCGCACGGTATCGCCTCGCTGTTCGCCCGCGGCGACGCCGGGCGCCGCAGCGTTCCGATGCCGCCTGAGGATTTGCTTGAGGCCGGCGTGCTGGTCTACTTGAGCGGGCTCGGGCTCGGCGATTAAGAACTTAGTTCTCCGTCCAGCAACGGCCCAATTCCTGGCCAATCAAAAAACCGACTCACTTTTTGATCGGCACCCCCATCCAAAGCCTTGACTCACGCACCTGGACCCGCCACATATGTGAATGTAAAGAACATTTACATGGAAATTCACGAGAGGGCGTAATGGAAATCGCGGCAAAACTAGACGATTACGGCAAGCCAGCCTGGATCACCGTGATGGTCCTCGGCTTCATCCTCTTTTGGCCCATCGGCCTGGCAATCTTGGCATACCTAATATGGAGTGGACGCATGGGAAGCTGGAAAACTAAGAGCGCGGCTCGCTGGCGCGCCGAGAGAGGCGCGTGGTCTTGCGGTGGAAAACGCCGGAGCAGCAGCCGGCAACACACGTCGCCGAGCGGCAACGCCGCATTCGACGAATACCGCGAGGAAACCCTGAGCCGGCTCGAAGACGAGCAGAAGGAATTCTTCGACTATCTCGAACGCCTGCGCCAGGCAAAGGACAAGTCGGAGTTCGATCAGTTCATGTCCGAACGCGGGATGCGGCCCGAAGCCCCCGACGCCTCGAAGCCCCCCAAGGACAAGGACTCCAAACCCCAACCGGAAGCCTGAGCTACAGATTTCGGGCAATCCACTTGCAGAACGACCGGCGCCGGGCCTTTGAAACGCCCGGCGCTAATCGTTTGTGCCTACCCCACGTGATTTTCGCCAACGCCGGTACGCCGGTCCCTCATCGATATCTTCCAGCATTTCCAGCCGCGCCACGCGCGCTTCCGGCGACAGGTTCGCCGCCGTGTCGGTCAGCGCGTGCTCGCTCGACCAGCGCACGTTATCGAACAGTCTCGGCCGCCGGAACCAGGCGCGCGCGGCGATCAGCCAGTAGCCGCCGTCGCGGGCCGGGCCGAAGACCACATCGTGGCCGTTGAGCCCGGCAAACGCCTCGCCGACAATCCTTGCATCGAGCGCCGGCACATCGCTGCCGACGATGGCGCAGGCGCCCGGCGGCAGGCCCACCAGGGCCCGGCCCATGCGTTGCCCGATGTCGCCCGGACCTTGGGGAATAATCGTGATCCCAAGGCGGCTCGCCAGCCTCCAATGCCCAGGGCCCGCACACAGATCGGGGGTGACCGCGAGCCAAGTGCGCCATCGCCTGTCCCGGCCGACCCGGCGCAACAGCCCGTCGAGACTGGCCCGGTAGAAGCGTAGCGCCTCGACCGCGCCAATCTCGCGCGCCAGGCGTCGCTTGACCGCGCCGAGGCGGGGGGCCCGGGCGAAGATCACAAGGTGGCGGTCTTGCCTCATGCGTAGAGCCGCGCGATCAGGCGTGTCGGAAGGCCGAGAAAATAGAGTGCAAGGCACAGAAGGTTGCGCGCCGGGCGGAGCAGGTAGCCGCCCTCCCGGTAGCGCCGGGCCGAGGTTACGGCGGCGGTCTCGAGCCAGATCAGGCGGCGCCGGCCAATACGGCGAACCAGCGCGACATCCTCCATCAGCGCCAATGGTCGATAGCCACCGATTGCGTCATAGAATACGCGGGCGATAAGCAACCCCTGATCGCCATAGGGCAGACCCAGCCGGCGGCCGCGCCAACCGGCAATGCGTTCGAGCCGCCGCGCCGGCGCCGCCTCGTCGTCGAGGACAAAACGAAATATCCCCACGCGCTCGGCATTTTCGGGCTGGGCAATGAAGTCGGCAACCTCCGCCTGCCACCCCGTTGAAAGTCGCGTATCGGCGTGCAGGAATAACAGCCAATCGCCCTTGGCCGCCGCCGCGCCGGCGATTAACTGGCGCCCCCGCCCGTGCGCGCTGTCGACGATACGCGCGCCAAGTCGTTCGGCGAGGACCACCGTTTTATCCGCCGAGCCGCCATCGGCGACGACGATCTCGCGCGCCAAACCCGAGGCCGGTGCGAGCGCGGCGATCGTCGCTCCGAGTTCTGCTTCGGCGTCAAGGGCGGGGATGACGATGCTGAGCAACCGGCAGCTCCCTGTATTCGCCAATCGCGCCCGCTTGCCAACGGGGCCAGTGGGAACCATACAGGGTGGCCTGGCTTCTTTCAAAACGGCCCACTAACAACCCGATGCCCGATATCGACGCGATCCACGCCACGCTCACCCAACTCCCGGAATGCGGCAACGTGCGGCCTGACGATCTCGAGCCGCTGTCGGTGACCGGCATCGCCCACGACCATATCCGCGTGCGCGGGCTGATCCTCGCCGGCAAACCGGCGCTGCTCCGTATTCCGCGCCTCAGCCAGTGGGGCCTCGAAGCCAAAGCCAACCTTGCCTACCAGCACGCCTGTTTCGAGCGGGCGACGCCAAGCGCCGTGACGCCCAAGTTGCTCGGCGTGCTGCCGGTCTCTGGCCACCTGCCGATGGGCGCATTGGTCGTCGAGGAGATTGCCGGTCGCAAACCGCGCCTGCCCGGCGACATGGGAGCGATCGCGCGTTGCCTGGCTTCCATCCACGCCCTGCCCGTGCCGGCCGTCCGCGCGCCTTTGCAGGTCCACGACGATCCCATCGCTGGGACCCTGGCGGTGATCGAGGCGCAGGCCGGTTTCCTCGACGAATGCAGCATCAACACCAAAGCGCGCGCGGCGATCGCTGAAGAGTTGGCCTGGGCTAGGGATTTTTCTGACCACATTCCACCCGGCGCGCAGCCCCAGTGCCTCGTGGCCACCGACGCCCATCCGGGAAACTTTCTGATGAGCACGCAAAGAGCCATTCCATCGAGCAACAAAGCCGACCACGCCGTGCTCGTCGATCTCGAAAAGATGCTCTACGGCTCACCGGCGATCGATCTTGCCCATGCCAGCCTCGCCACCTCGACGATGTGGGACCCGGATTGTGCCGACATTCTGAACGCTAGGGAAGTTGCTGGCTTCATCGACGATTATTTCGCTGCCGCCGGCAGCGGCCCGGCGTCAGCGCTGAAGCCCTGGATCCTGCCCATGCGCAGGCTCACCTGGCTGCGCACGATGACGTGGTGCGCTCGCTGGCTGGTGCTCTCGCGGACCAGCGAGGACTGGTCCGCCGGTCGCCTCGACCCGGCCTTCGCTGACCACCTGAAACGAACCATTCCGGGTTATTTTACGTTTGAGCGGATCGCCGCGAGCCGGGCGGAATGGCTCGATCCGCAGGGTTTGATGTCATTTCTCTGATATTGTTCTTGCTATGTTCCATATTCATGATTAACTTCGCAAGATGGAACAAAGCATGTACGATCCGACTCGGGAAGCCGCACCCGACGCTCTCCCTCAGCGCATCCGCAAGGGCCGCGGCGCAATCGGCAATGCCAGCGGACGCTTCGAGCCGGTCACAAGGCACCCGATCGACGACGGCTGGGGCCACCCTTTTCGAACCCGCGAGATCGAACCGCCGATCAAGACGACAGTATCGATCGACCGCAGCCGAACCATCATCGCCCGCAACACCTCCCCCGACATCGGCTTCGAGCAGTCGATCAACCCCTATCGGGGCTGCGAGCATGGCTGCGTTTATTGTTTCGCGAGGCCGACCCATGCCTGGCTTGGTCTCTCGCCGGGGCTCGATTTCGAGAGCCGGCTGTTCGCCAAGCCCGATGCGCCAGCGCTGCTAAGGAAGGAACTCAGCGCCAAGTCCTACCGCTGCAGCCCCATCGCCATGGGCACCAACACCGATCCCTACCAGCCGATCGAGCGCGACTACCGCATCACCCGGCGCATCCTCGCGGTGCTGAGCGATTGCGGCCACCCGGTCACCTTGGTCACAAAATCGGCGATGGTCTTACGCGATCTCGATATCTTGGCGCCGATGGCGAAACGCGGCCTGGTCAAGGTGTGCCTTTCGGTCACGACCCTCGACCGGGGCCTGGCGCGCCGCATGGAGCCCCGCGCCTCGACGCCGGTTCGCCGGCTTGAGGCGATCGCCGGCCTGAAGGCGGCCGGGGTGCCCGTCGGGGTGATGGCCGCGCCGATGATCCCGGCGCTCAACGATATGGAACTCGAAAGGATCCTCGAAGCCGCCTCGTCGGCGGGCGCAAGCGAGGCTGGCTACATCCTCCTGCGCCTGCCGCTCGAAATCAAAGCGCTGTTTGCCGACTGGCTGCAGAGCCATTTTCCGGACAAGGCCAAGCACGTTCTGAGCCTCGTGCGCGAAACCCGCGGCGGCAAGCTCTACCAGTCCGGGTTCGGCACACGCATGGTCGGCCAGGGACCTTACGCCGAACTCCTCAAGGCGCGCTTCGCCTCAGCCTGCCGGCGTTTCGGCCTCAACGAACGGCGCTTCGATCTCGATACCAGCCAGTTCGAGCCGCCGAGCCCGAATGCCGGGCAGTTAAAATTGCTCTGATAGTAATTCGTCACGAGGGTGAGCGGTTGTCGTTCCCTGGAGATACCGGGCGCCGGCTTGTAGCTTGGCGGACCTTTCGCCGTGGACACCACATTGTTAACCATGTTGAAAAATCCGCTGTGTTAGGGTTAACCCATCATGGGCGAGCAGTTCAATCTCACCGGTATGGCCGTCGTCGCGCTCGGCGCGCTGGTCTGTGGCATTGCGATGGCGCGGCTCAAGCAGCCGGCGATCGTCGGCTATATCCTCGCCGGGGTCATCCTCGGGCCCTCGGGGTTCGGGCTGGTCGAGAACCGCGAGGCGATTTCCGTCCTCGCCGAGCTCGGGGTAATCCTGCTGCTGTTCCTGGTCGCCATGGAGCTCAGCCTGCGCGGCTTCATGAAGGTCTGGCGCGTCGCCATCGCTGCCTCGCTTCTGCAGATATTGATCAGTGTCGGGGTCATGTTGGCGCTGTCGACCGCCTTCGGCTGGTCGCTCGAACTCGCTGTCCTGCTGGGTTTCGTCGTCGCCCTGTCGAGCACCGCGGTGGTCGTCAAGATGCTCGAACAGCTCAACATCCTGCGCACGCCGGCCGGCCAGCTCGTCATCGGCATCCTGATCGCTCAGGACCTCGCCGTGGTGCCGATGATCCTGACCTTGAAGGCCCTCTCCACACCCACTTTTGGCGCCCTCGATATCCTGAAGATCGTCGCCTCGATCACCCTGCTCGCCACGCTGACGGTCTATCTCAGCCGGCGTAAGCGCATCACCCTGCCCTTCGGGCGCATCGTCGCCGGCCAGGTCGATCTGCGCCCGCTGGCCGGCCTCACCGCCTGTTTCGCTGCCGCCGCCTTGAGTGGCTTCGCCGGCCTGTCGCCGGCCTACGGCGCCTTCCTTGCCGGTCTCATCATCGGCAACTCGAACGCAAGGGCGATGATGATCCGCTCGACCCGGCCAGTGCAGAGCGTGCTGATCATGGTTTTTTTCCTCTCGATCGGACTGCTCATCGATCTCGCCTTTATTTGGCAGAATATCGGCACCGTTCTGTTCCTCCTGTTGCTCGTTACGGTGCTCAAGACGGCCCTTAATATCGGCCTCCTGCACCTCTTGCGCGAACCCTGGCCGCATGCTTTCGTCGCCGGTGTCATGTTGGCGCAGGTCGGCGAGTTTTCCTTCGTTCTCGGCCAAACCGCCGCCGCTGGCGGGCTGATCGACCAGCCGGCGGTTCGGCTGATCGTCTCCATCACCGCCCTTTCATTGCTGGTCTCGCCGGTGTGGATGATCGCCGGGCGGCGGCTGATGCGGATCATCCTGCTCAGCGTCACCTCGTTCGACGAAACGGTCGAACTTTTGGCCGGATCCGACATTCGCCGCCTGCGCACTGCCAGCCGAGCGGCAGGCAGTATCTGGCGATCGATATTCCGCATCCGCGGCCGCTCCAAGCTCCGCAATCCGGCCAACGACCCCGCGCCGGACCCGGAAGGCGAGCCCCCGGCGCGCGACGCCGGCAAGGTTGCCAAGGGCGCCCAGAAATCATCCCGGCGTAAGCGGGTCTGACGGGGCCGCCGCAGCGGTTTGCCGCTGGCTCTATTCGTGCTCTGATCGCGGTTCTGCGTAGACCGCACGCGACAACGAGCTTTCGGATGGAAAAAGTCTGCATCGCGGAAATTTACGGACTTCATGATTTTTTTGTCGATTGGCTAACCGGAGCGCTGCCCAAGACTGGCCAGGCATTTGCCCGCTGCGCCGGAGCTTTGGCCGAAGGGTTCGTCCTCATCGGACCGCAAGGGCTGGCAACGCCGCGAAAAAGGCTTCTCGATCAACTTGAAGGCGCGCATGGCGTCCATGCCGAAGCCGATCCACTCTTCACCATCCGCATCGAGAACCCTGAGCTCCTGCATCGGTGGGAGGATTACGCGCTGTTCACTTACCAGGAATGGCAAGACGGCGGCGCAAGCGGGACGACCGGCCGGCTGAGCACCGTCCTCTTTGCCCGTGATAGCTCGGCCCCAGCCAGTGTCGCCTGGCTGCACTTGCACGAAACCTGGATCGACGGCCACGGCCCCTGAGCGCCACGGTCCCTGACCAATGGAGACCCCTTGCCCGATCTAGCGCTGGAGATGGAAGCCGGCGGCCTCGTCGCCGGGATCGACGAGGCGGGGCGCGGGCCGCTGGCCGGTCCCGTCGTGGCGGCGGCGGCGATTCTCGATGCCTCTCTTCTGGCGCCGTCCCTGGCGGCGGCGATCGACGATTCCAAGCGCCTCAGCCCCCGGCGCCGGCGTGAGCTGTTTGCGGTATTGCCGACTTTCGCGCGGGTAGGTCTGGGCGCCGCCAGCGTCACCGAGATCGACCGCCTCAACATCCTCGCCGCAACGATGCTGGCGATGCGCCGGGCCATCCTTGCCCTGGGCGTTGTCCCCGATTTGGCCTTGATCGACGGCAACCGCGCGCCCGATCTGCCCTGTCCGGCGCGCACATTGGTCGGCGGCGACGGGATTTGCCTGTCGATCGCCGCCGCCTCGATCGCCGCCAAGGTGGTGCGCGACCGCATCATGACCGCCCTGGCCCAACGCCATCCCGGCTTCGGCTGGGAGCGCAACGCCGGCTATCCGACCCTCGAGCACCGGGCGGCGCTGGTCCGCCTCGGCGCCACGCCACACCACCGCCGTAGCTTCGCCCCAGTTGCGCGGGTCCTGCAATAAGTTCCTACAATAACTTTCCGCAATAACGCGTTGAATCCAAAAAACTATTGACACGGGACTCCGGCTTGATTCAGGATCGCCCGCCATGACCGGGGGAAACACGCTGCCGGTCGGGGAGATCGCCGTCGGCGACTGTATCGAGGTCATGGAAACTTGGCCCGAGGCCTCGGTCGATTTGATCTTCGCCGACCCGCCCTACAATCTTCAGCTCGAAGGCGAGTTGCATCGGCCCGACAACAGCCGCGTCGCCGGCGTTGAGGAGGATTGGGACCGCTTCCGCAGCTTCGCCGACTACGACGCCTTCACCCGCGAGTGGCTTGCCGCCGCGCGGCGGCTGCTCAAACCCAACGGGACGATCTGGGTGATCGGCAGCTACCACAACATCTTCCGCGTCGGCACCGTGCTGCAGGATCACGGTTACTGGATTCTCAACGATGTGGTCTGGCGGAAGACCAACCCGATGCCCAATTTTCGCGGCCGGCGCTTCACCAACGCCCACGAGACGATGATCTGGGCGGCGCGCGACAAGACGAGCAAACACACCTTCAATCACGACGCAATGAAGGCGCTCAACGACGATCTGCAGATGCGCTCGGACTGGCTGATCCCGCTATGCACGGGACCCGAGCGCCTGCGCGATACGAACGGCGACAAGCTACATCCGACCCAGAAACCTGAGGCCCTGCTCCACCGCGTGTTGCTCGCGTCCAGCCGGCCGGGCGAGATTGTCCTCGATCCCTTCACCGGCAGCGGGACGACCGGGGCAGCCGCCAAGCGCCTGGGCCGCGCTTTCGTCGGCATCGAGCGCGAGGAAAAATACGCAAAAGCGGCGCGCGCGCGCATTGCCACCGCCGAGCCACCCGAAGACCTCGACCTCATCACCACCCCGATCAAGCGCGAGCAGCCCCGCATTCCTTTCGGCTGGCTGGTCGAGCGCGGGATGATCACCCCCGGAACGGTGCTGTTCGACCAGCGCCGGCGGTGGACGGCCAAGGTCCGCGCCGATGGATCCTTGATCAGCGCCAAGATGCGCGGCTCGATCCACAAGGTCGGCGCCGAGGTTCAGGGCGCGCCGGCCTGCAACGGCTGGACCTTCTGGCACCTCGAACGCGGCGGCAAGACCGTCGTCATCGATACGCTGAGACAGAAATTAAGGGCGGAACTTAACTAAAGAACGCGCTACTTCCCGGCGCTGCGCTTATTCGCACCGAATATCGAATCCCAGTTGCTGCGATAGGCTTTGGTCACCGGCTTTTGGTTCTCGCCGCGGCTATAGTTCTTGGACGCGCTGCCGGCACTGTCATCGCTTTTGGAACTGGTATCAGCCGATTTGTCCGATTTGTCCGATTTAGTATCGGATTTGGTATCGGATTTGGTATCGGATTTCGTTTCAGTCTTTTTCTTGTCGGCCATGACAACGCCCCGTTGGTCTGTCTTGGCGGCTATATGGGGGTGCGTCGGCCGGCGTCAATTCCCCTTACCCCGCCGCCGGCAGTCTTAGGACGGCGGCAAGGCCGCCAAGCTTAGCGCTTTCGAGCGTCAGCGCGCCGCCGTAGCTGTCGGCCAGGTCGCGCACGATCGACAGGCCGAGACCGCTGCCGGGAACCTCCTCGTCGAGCCGCTGCCCGCGTTTGAGCGCCGGCTTGCGCTTGGCCGGCTTCAAGCCTGGCCCATCATCTTCTATGCGGATAGTGAGATGGCGCTTGACCTGCTCGACACTCACCACCACACGCGCTTTTGCCCACTTGCAGGCGTTGTCCATCAAATTGCCAAGCATCTCCTCGACATCGTGGCGCTCGCCGGCAACAGCAGCCTCGTTCGGCGCCGCAACCTCGATGGTCAAATCGCGATCGCGGTGGATAGCCAAAAGAGTGCGCTTGATCGCCTCGAGCACCGGAGCGACCTCGGCGCGGGCGCCAATTGCACTTGCGCCGGCCGCCGCCCGCGCCCGCGTCAAATGGTGCTCGACCTGGCGCTGCATGATTTTCGATTGCTCGATCACCGCCCGGGCCAGCGGGCCCTTTTTGTTGTCGCTCTCGTTGGCCAGCACTGCCAGCGGGGTTTTCAGTGCGTGGGCGAGGTTGCCGACATGGGTGCGCGCGCGCTCGACGATCTCGCGGTTGTGTTCGATCAGCTTATTGAGCTCTTCGGCCAGGGGTTCGACCTCGGAGGAGAACTGCCCGGAGAGGCGTTCGGACTGGCCCGAGCGGATAGCGGCCAGGGCCGAGGGGATGCGCCTCAGCGGCCGCAACCCAAAGCGCACTTGGATGAAAACCGCGAGGATCAACAGAAGCCCAAGTCCGCCCAGGGACCAGCCGAGATAGCGGTTGAACAGCGCGACTTCAGCTTCAAGCTCGTCGCGGTTTCCGGCAACGGCCAGAGTGTACGGCGCGCTGCGGCGACCACGCTCGTCGGCCACCAAAACGGTCTGCACGAGGACCCGCAAATGCTGATCCTCGGGCCCTCCGATAAAGAGGAAGGTCGGCTTGTTCTTGACCATTTTATGGACCAGCTGACGGTCCCACAGGGAGCGCGAGCGGCCGGCCACCGTTTTGCCCTTCGAGATCTGCCAGTACCAGCCGGAGAATATTTGATCGAAGGCCGGCTCGCCCGGCTCGCCCAGCATTCGCAGCTTACCCGCGCGGTCGACCCGGCTGACGGTATAGAGGCTGTCCCACAGCACCGCCAAGCGGGCATCGAAACCGCGCTCGACATAATCGCGGAACAGCGCCGACAGCAGAAAGGCGCCGCCGAGAAGCCCCGCTGCTACCCAGAAAGCGGCGCCGGCGACCAGGCGGACGGCGAGTGATTTGGTTCCGATTGCCACATTCCGGCCCTGGCGGTCAGCTCTCGGCGGGCGGCTCGAGCCGGTAGCCGAGCCCACGGACCGTCTGGATCAGATCGACTTCCAGCTTCTTGCGCAGGCGCCCGACGAAGACTTCGATGGTGTTCGAATCGCGATCGAAATCCTGATCGTAGATATGCTCGGTCAACTCGGTACGCGAGATCACTTTGCCCTGATGGTGCATCAGGTAGGCCAGCACCTTAAACTCGTTGGCGGTGAGCTTTACCGGGTTGCCATCGACCGAAGCTCGGCCCGAACGTGTATCGACCCGCAACGGCCCGCAGATCAGCTCCGGCGAGGCCAGTCCGGCGGCGCGGCGGATTAACGCCCGCAAGCGCGCGATAACTTCTTCCATATGGAACGGCTTGGTAACGTAGTCATCGGCCCCAGCATCGAAGCCGGCGACCTTTTCGTTCCACTGGTCGCGGGCGGTGAGAATGAGAACCGGCGTATCGCGCCCATCTTCGCGCCAGCGGCGCAACACGGTGACACCGTCGATCTTAGGCAGGCCGAGATCGAGGACGATGGCATCGTAAGGCTCGGTGTCACCGAGATGGTGCGCTTCCTCGCCGTCGCTGGCATGATCGATCGTATAGCCGGCATCCGCTAACGCTTTTGTCAGCTGCCTTGCCAGATCGGGATCGTCCTCGGCAATCAGTAGTCTCATCTACGCCGCCTGCGGTACCAGGGCTTGACATTACGATATTGTTGCGAGCCCCGATACTGGGGCCGCCTATTATATATCCGCCCGGCGCCGCGAACGCCAAGTATCTGGCCGGTGCGCGCATTGGCTTTTATCACGGCGACACGGCCCTGATCAGTGAGCATCCTGATCTGATAGATCCACGGCCCTCCGCGGCAACCGCGGAGCGTGACCCCGACTAGGCGGCCGCGAACCCGCCGGCGCACACGCGCCAGGATCGTGCCGAGGGGCAGGATCAAACCTGACCGCACGGCCTGGCGGGCGCATTCGTGGTTGGTCTGTGCCTGGACTGGCTCGGCGGCTCCTGAGAGCAACCCAAGCCCGAGCAACAAAGCCGCCCCGAACCGTATGAGAATAAGGCGTGTCATGGAGCAGGTTATAGTAATTACCCGATGAACCGCGGATGAACGGTTCGGTTGGACGCGGTTCAGGTGTGCCGGGCGGCGTTTTCTGACAGATGGTGCGGCCGTGACTTGGTTCATGTTCTCACAGACGCCGGGCCTCGGCTTCTGGATTGGTGCATGACCACTCCGGAGCGATCATCCTGCGGAGCAGGCGGAGCCCGTATCTTGAAGGATGCGCGCATGGCGCAGGACCTTCTTCATCAGCGACGGCAACGCGTACTCTGAAAGTCGGTCCGGCGGGCACCATAGGCCTTCGCAAGGAACGCTCCTCGCAGCGCCTGCATCCCATGCAAGAACCGAAAGTTCTAGATGGAAATGGGTGAAGGTGTGGCGAACACCGCCAGGCAGTTCCCGCCATGCAGCCTCCACCGGCGCGAAGCGGACCGCCTCGCCGATCGGCCAGGGCTCGGCCCGCCATTCGGTTGAAGGAAGCTCCATCATGCCACCAAGAAGCCCGCGCTCGGCCCGCCGGCGCAGCAGCACCGCGCCTTTCGCATCGGTGGCCAGGAACACCACGCCGCGCCGTATCGGCCGCGCGGCTTTCGGCGTTCGCCGGGGCAGCTCAGCTTCGATCCCGCGCGCCCGCGCAAGGCATCCAGCGGACCACGGGCAGACCTCGCAGCTTGGCCGTCGGGGCGTGCAGACCGTAGCTCCAAGATCCATCACCGCCTGGGCGTAGTCCCCTGGCCGCGCTGCTGGGGTCAGGCGGTCAGCGTATTTCCGCAAACTCGGCTTGGCCCCGGGCAGCGGCTCCTCGATGGCATTGAGGCGGGCCATTACCCGCTCGACATTGCCGTCGACCACCACCGCTCGACGACCAAAAGCGATTGCCGAAATCGCCGCAGAAGTGTAGGCGCCGATCCCGGGCAAGGCCCGCAACTCTGCCTCGTCGGCGGGAAAGACGCCGGCATATTTGTCCGTCACCAACCGCGCACAACGGTGCAGGTTGCGGGCGCGGGCGTAGTAGCCGAGCCCTTGCCAGGCGTGCAGCACATCGTCGAGGGGCGCGGCGGCGAGCGATCCGACATCCGGCCAGCGCGCGACAAACGCCTCGAAGTAGGGCGTCACAGCGGCAACGCTCGTCTGCTGCAGCATGATCTCGCTGAGCCACACAATGTAGGGGTTGGGGATCCGCCCAGGTGCGGCCCGCCACGCAAGCACCCTGCGGTGCCGGTCGTACCATGCGAGCAGGGCCCGCGGTGCGTCGTCGAATTTATCAGGAATTGTTCTTTGTGGCGCTGGCGGCATCACACTTTGGCCATTATGCTTGGTCGGAATACCGAGCGGATGATTCTAGCGCTAAGACGCCCGCTTTCGCCACCTCGAAGGGTCAAATAATACCATCATGACCGCTCGCTCCAAACCCGCCTCCAAGGAAGCCCAGTCCAAGCGATCGGCGCCGGGTCTGCGCTCGATCGCCGCGCCGGTATCGAAGGTGGCGCGCCCCATGCTCAAGCGCCGCGGCTTGGCGGGTGGGCGCATCGTCGCCGAATGGCCGCAAATCGTCGGCGTTGCGCTTGCCAAATGCAGCTGCCCCGAGAAGCTGAGCCCGGCCAGGGGCGAGAATGACGGAGTCTTGAGAATCCGCGTCGACGGGCCGCTGGCCATCGAGCTGCAGCACCTCGAACCGCAAATCATCGAGCGGATCAACGGTTATTTCGGCTACCGGGCGGTCGGTCGGCTGGCGATGGTGCGCGGGCCGCTCCCCAAACCGCCCCCACCCAGACCGCGTCGAAAACGCGCGCCCAACCCCGCGGCGGCGCGGGAAGCCGCCCAGCATTTTGACCAAATCGGCGACGATGAGCTCAAAGCAGCCCTCGAATCCCTTGGCCGGGCGGTGCTCGGAGAAGCCGGAGCCGAAGGCGGTTGAACGGCGCAAGAAAACCTCCCAAGTGACCGGAAAGAGGCCTTTCCCCAGCTTGTGGAGTTCGAACCCAACCCCTATACTGACCCTACATCTTGTGGCAAGGAGATGAAATTGCGCAAAGTTTTGATGAAATTGCTGATTTTTACCCTTCCCCTGCTTGCCTTGGCAGGTCTACCGGGAAACGCAGCCGAAAAGGAACAGCCCAGGCAAGCAAGCGAACAAATGGCCGGCCGGGTCACCCTTAAGGAGGCCCTGGCTGACAAGGTGCTGGGCAAGAAGGATGCGCCGATCACAATCTTGGCCTTCGAATCATTGACTTGCCCCCATTGCGCCACCTTCCACCGCAACACCCTGCCACAGCTGAAGAAGGAATACATCGATACCGGCAAGGCCAAGTTGGTGTTCATCGACTATCCCCTCGACGGCCGTGCCATGCTGGCGGCGATGCTGGCACGATGCTCCGGTGAAGAGCGCTACTTCGCGATCATCGAAATGCTGTTCAACAGCCAACAGACCTGGGGACGGGTCAAGGACGTTATGGGCGAGCTAGGCCGCATTGGGCGGTTCGGCGGCATGACCGCAGACGAGTTCAAGTCCTGCATGGCCAACAAAGCGCTGTTCGACGGGATCAAAAAGCGCCAGTTCGCGGCCGACAAGGAGCACAGCATTCGCTCGACGCCGACATTCGTCATCAATGGCCAGAAGTTGCTCGGTGCGCAGCCCTTCGCCGAATTCGACAAGCTGATGAAGCCGATGGTCAAGTAGTCCCGAAATGCCGGGCAATCTCGATCGCCAGAATTCCGTTCGCCAGGAGGTCAGCTTCTAGCTTTGGTCCAGTTCACCAAATTCCGCATCACCGGCTTCAAGTCGTTCGTTGACGCGACAGAGTTGCCCATCGAGCCCGGGTTGACAGGCGTCGTAGGTCCCAACGGCTGCGGTAAGTCCAACCTGCTTGAAGCGCTGCGCTGGGCCATGGGCGAGGGTTCCGCCAAAGCCATGCGCGGCAGCGAAATGGACGACGTGATCTTCAACGGCACCACCGAGCGCACCGCGCGCAACATCGCCGAAGTGGTCATCTCGCTCGACAATTCGGAGCGCTCGGCGCCGGCCAAATACAACGACGCTGTCGAAATCGAGATCACCAGGCGGATCGAGCGCGGCGAGGGATCGAACTACCGGATCAACGGCGTCGATGCCCGTGCCCGCGACGTCCAGCTGCTGTTTGCCGATCTCTCGACCGGCGCGCGCTCGACAGCGATTGTCAGCCAGGGCCGTGTCGGCGCCTTGATCAACGCCAAACCGGCCCAGCGCCGTCTGTTGCTCGAAGAGGCTGCCGGGATCACCGGCCTCTATTCGCGCCGCCACGAGGCAGAGCTGCGCCTGCGCGGGGCGGAGAACAACCTGGCCCGGCTCGACGATGTCATCATCGCCCTCGAAGGGCAGATGCAGGGCCTCAAGCGCCAGGCCCGCCAGGCCAAGCGCTACCGCAACATCGGCGGGCAGATCCGCAGCACCGAGGCGGTCTTGCTGCACCTGCGTTGGCGGTCGGCGACAACCGAACTGGACGCCGCTCAAGGCGGGCTGGCCCGCACCGAAACCGAGGTTGCCGACTTCGCCGGACAAGTATCTTCAGGAACCGCGAAGCAGGCCCAGGCCGCCGAAGCGCTGCCCGAATTGCGCCAACTCGAAGCCGCCGCCGCGGCCCAGTTGCAACGCTTGACCCTGGCCCGCGAAGCGCTCGATGCCGAGGAGGCGCAGATCGCCGAGGCAAGGGCCGAATATCAGACCCGCCTCGAGCAGACCGAGCGCGACATCGCCCGTGAGCGCACGCTCATCGATGAAGCGCGCGCGGCGATCGTGCGGCTCGATGAGGAAGCCGCCGTGCACGCGGCATCGGACGAGGTGGCTGGCGACGAGGATGATGGCGCCGTCTCGGACGAAGCGTTGGCCGAAACCGAATCAGCGCTGGTATCGCTGGAAGGCGAGTTCACCCGGATTACTGAGACTGCGGCCGAGGCCGAAGTCTTGCGCGCCGGCGCCAGCGAGCGTCTCGAGTCCTTATGCGCCCGCCGCTCCCGGCTCGAGGATCGCGCGCAGGCAATCGAAGAGGAGCGCGGCCAGCTCACCGCTTCGGCCAATGCCGCGCCGCTCGACAGTACTGGAGAAACCGCCGCCGCTGAGGCCCGCCTCGACGAAGCGCGCCAACGCTCGGAAGCCATCGAGGCCACCGCAGCAACGGCGCGCGCCAAGGATACGCAAGCGCGGACCACGTTGATGAGAGCCGAGGAAACGCTTGCCGCCCTGCGCGCCGAGGAACGAGGGCTCATCGCCCTGACTTCAAATGATGAAGAGATCGCCGACCCAATCCTCGGTCATGTCAGCGTTTCAAAGGGCTACGAAGCGGCATTGGGTGCAGCGCTGGGAGAGGATCTGCGGGCTTCTGGCGACGACAGCGCACCGCTGCATTGGCGCGAATTGGCGAGCGATGGCGCGGCCCCCAAACTCCCCGGTGGATGCACGCCCCTGGCGGAATTCGTCGATGCCCCCAATGTGCTGGGCCGCCGACTTGCCCAGATTGGCGTTGTCGAGAATTCCGGAGCGGGGCCGGACCTCGCCCGCCAGTTGGTCCAGGGCCAGCGCCTGGTCAGCAAGGACGGGGCCTTATGGCGCTGGGACGGTTTTACTGCGGCTCCGGGCGCGGCCAACCCGGCCGAGGGGCAATTGCGTCAGCGTGGCCGGCTGGCCGAAATTACCGGCGAGCGTGCCACTGCCGAGGCCAATGCCGCGGCTTGCCGTCAGGCTGCCGAGGCATCGGAGCGCGAATTCAAAGGCACCGCCCAAGCAGAGAATGAAGCCCGCGAGGCCCTGCGCTCAGCAATGGCTGTACTGGGTGAGGCCCGCGCGGCCCAGGCTGGGGCGGCCAAGCTGGCTGCCGAACGTGCGACCCGATTGACCGCCCTGGACGAAGCAAGAGAGGGGTTGGCTGGCGACCTTGCCGAGCTTAGCGAGGAATTGGAAGGCGCCGAGGCAGCGTTGGCGCGGGCACCGGACAGCGCTCCCGCGCGCACCGAGCGCGAACGACAACGCGTGTTGGTCGAGGATCACCGCGCGAAGCTCCTCGGCCTGCGGCAGACCCGCGACCGGCTTAAAGGCGAGGCTGATGCGTTACGCAAGCGCATTACCGGCATGGCGGAGGAACGCACGGGCTGGCAGGCGCGCATCACCAACGGCGAAACCCAAATCGGCCAGCTCGAGGATCGGCGCGCCGACGCTTCGAGCACGCTCGAACGCCTGCAGACCCAGCCGGCCGAGATCGAGGCAAAACGCGTCGGGCTGATCGACGGTCTCGAAGCGGCGGAGGAAAAGCGCAACCTTGCCGCCACCCACCTCGGCGAGGCTGAAGCGGCGCTATCGGAGATCGACAAATCCCTGAAGGTGGCCGAGGGCGCCTTGGCCGACGCCCGCGAGGAACGCGGCCGCGCCCAGGGCGCCGTCGCCCAGGGTGAACAAGCGTTGGCGGCGGTCACCGAACGTATCACCGAGCGGCTGGCCTGCCGGCCCGAAGACGCCCTCGCAGCTGGCGAAGTGAAAGATGAGGAAAACCTGCCGGCCCTGGATGACATCGAACGAAAACTCGAACGGTTGATCCGCGAGCGCGACAATATGGGGCCGGTCAATTTGCGCGCCGAGCAGGAATCCGAAGAGCTGGAGCAGCAGATCGACGTGATGCAAACCGAGCGCGAGGATTTGACCGGCGCCATCGCGCGCTTCCGCAAAGCCATCACCGGCCTCAACCGCGAAGGGCGGACAAGGCTCCTTGCCTCGTTCGAGAAGGTCGACGCCCATTTCCGCGAATTGTTCGAGCGGCTGTTCGGCGGTGGCCGCGCCCACCTCAAGCTTGTCGAATCCGACGATCCTCTGGAAGCCGGTCTCGAGATCATGGCCCAACCGCCGGGCAAGCGGCTCCAGGTCATGTCATTGCTGTCGGGCGGCGAGCAGGCCCTGACCGCGCTGGCGCTGCTGTTCGCCGTGTTCATGACCAACCCCGCCCCGATCTGCGTCCTCGACGAGGTCGACGCCCCCCTCGACGACGCCAATGTCGACCGCTTTTGCAACCTGCTCGACGACATCACACAGCGGACCGGCACCCGGTTCCTGCTGATCACCCACCACCGCATGACGATGGCCCGTATGGACCGGCTGTTCGGCATCACCATGGCCGAGCGCGGCGTCTCGCAACTGGTCTCGGTCGATCTCCGCGAGGCACAGCGCCTGCGCGCTATCGCCTGATCGACCACTAAATATTTCATTGTAAATTCAATTGCTTAATGGGCATTTGGCGTCCTTGACACACCCCAGGCGAGGCAATATGGTTCGCGCGGCCTTGGATGGGGAAACCTCGAACGGGGCCAGAGCACTTGGCGCGCCAAAAAATGTCCGAGAAAAAGCCGCCGCCGGCGTTACGGGACCTCGACAACAAATTGCGCGAGGCCCGGGCACGGCGCGAATCGAAGGACAGGGGATCCGGCGCGCGGACGGGGGGAATGGCCGGTCTCGGCCTCGCCATCCGACTGGGGCTCGATTTTATAGCTGGCGTGGTTGTCGGGGTCGGTATCGGGCTTCTGCTCGATTGGTGGTGGGGAAGCAAACCCTTGATGATGGTGTTGTTTTTTGTGATCGGCGCGGCCGCCGGCACAGCCAACGTGATCCGCACGGCCAGCGGGTACGGCGGCGCGGTCGGATTTCACCCCGCAAGCGGGGATAAGGGCACGGCCAATAAGGCACGCGACAAACCGGGCAAGAAATGATGATGGACCAAGCGTAGATGGACTGGGCGTAGATGGACTGGGCGTAGAAGGCATGGCGGCAAAAGGCGAAGGTTTCGACCCCTTACACCAGTTCGTGATCGAAACGTTGGTGCCGATCAAGATCGGCGGCATCGATATCTCGTTCACCAACTCCTCGCTGTTCATGACCCTGGCGCTGGTGCTTGGCTCGTGCCTTCTGGTCTTTGGCATGGGGCGGGGCAACGTTGTGCCGGGGCGCTGGCAGTCGATCGCCGAGCTGTCCTACGAGTTTGTCGCCGGCTTGATCCGCGACACTATCGGCGCTGAGGGCAAGCGGTATTTCCCTATCGTCTTCACCCTGTTCATGTTCATTCTGTTCGGCAATCTGTTGGGCATGGTGCCCTACGCCTTCACCTTCACCAGCCACATCATCGTCACCTTCGCGTTGGCATTCGCGGTTTTCATCGGCGTGACCATTTTGGGTTTTGCCAAGCACGGGATTCGCTTCTTCAGTTTCTTCGTGCCGCCCGGGGTGCCGATCGCCATGTGGCCGCTGTTGATTCCGATCGAGATCATCTCCTACCTCTCGCGCCCGATCAGCCTTTCGGTGCGCCTATTCGCCAATATGCTAGCCGGCCATACCTTGCTGAAGGTGATCGGCAGCTTCGTCTTCGGCCTCGGCGCACTGACCTTCGGCATCGGCGGCGCTCTGCCGGTGGCGCTGATCTCGGCGCTGACCGGCCTCGAAATCGTCATCGCATTTTTGCAGGCTTACGTCTTCGCCATCCTCACCTGCCTCTACATCAACGACGCGCTGCACATGCATTAGGATTGCGGCGCACCCGGCAAACCAACGATCGAACGAACGACAACGAAGGAAAGAGAACAGCAATGGAAGAAGCAGCAGCCAAATTCCTCGGCGCCGGTATCGCCGTCCTCGGCGTGATCGGTTCCGGCATCGGCATCGGCAGCATATTCGCCGCCTTCATTCAGGCGGTCGGCCGCAACCCGGCGGCGCGCAACGAAGTCTTCACCATGACCATGCTGGGTTTCGCGCTGGTCGAGGCGCTGGCCCTGTTCGCGCTGATCGTGGCGCTGTTGTTGCTGTTCGCGCTCTGATTTGGGGGGTGGGCCGCCATATACGTTTGAGCCGGACCCACCCGCCGTTTCAAGCAGGAAGCAAACAGTGAACAGACCACGTCTCATATTTGGGCTCGGCGTCTTCGCCGGGACGGTTTATCCGTTTGCCTCGGTGCTGGCGGAGGAAACCAAGAAGTCGGGCATGCCCCAACTCGATCCCTCGACCTTCGCCTCGCAGCTCTTCTGGCTGGCGGTGACCTTTGGGCTCTTCCTGCTGATGGTCTGGCGGGTTGCGCTGCCAAAGATCGGCCGCGTCCTGGAGGACAGGCGCGAGCGCATCGAGCGCGATATCGCCCGCGCCGGCGAGATCAAGACCGAAGCCGAGCAGGTCCTGGCCGCTTACGACCGCCTCTCCGCCGAGGGCAGGGCGAGCGCCCAAAGCCTTATCCGCGAAGAGCACCAACGCGCCGCGGCAGAGGCCGCTGCCGACCATGAAAAGCTCGGCGCGCGGTTGAACGACGAGATTACTGCCGCCGAAAGCCGCATCGCGGAGGCGCGTAAATCCGCGCTGATCGAAATCGCCGGCATCGCTGGCGAAATCGCCCAGAGTGCGGCCGAACGCCTGATCGGGGTCAAAATCGACAAGAAATCGGCGACGGCGGCGACCCGCAAGGCGGCCAAGGAACGCAGCGCATGACCGAATTGCTCAAGACCGCTGAAATTTGGGTCGCCATATCCTTCCTCATCTTCGTCGCCTTCGTGCTGTGGAAGGGGTTGAAGCCGATGCTCGGTTCTCTCGACGCCCGCGCCGCGCGCATCAAGCAAGAGCTCGACGACGCCCAGCGCTTACGCGAAGAAGCCCAAAAACTGCTCGCCGAGTACCAGCGCAAAGAGCGCGACGCGGCGAGCGAGGCCGAGGCCATGCTGGCCCACGCCCGCGAAGAAGCGGGCCGGCTGCGCGCCAAAGCGGCCGAAGATCTCAAAGCCTCGATCGCCCGCCGCGAAGCCCAAGCTCTCGATCGCATCGCCCAGGCCGAGGCCCAGGCCGAGGCGGACGTCCGGGCCGAGGCGGTCAACCTCGCCGTCGCCGTCACCCACCACCTCTTGGCCGACAATCTCGATGCCAAGGAATCCGACAAACTTATCGACCAGTCGATCAAGGAACTCCCCGGCAAACTCCACTGATCGGGGCGTGGGCCGGGACCGATCCAAATTAAAAGGATAATTCCTTACCCCGGTCGGCGGCCGATATTGTAGACGGACTCGGTCGCGCGGGCCTCGGCGGGGCTGAGAATGCGACGGTCGCGGCCACGCCAGGCCAGCGACCAGAAGGCAATAAGCGCCAGCACCGACATCGCCGCGAGGCCCAGGCTCATCGTCAGTTGTGTCCAGCCCACCGCGTAGGCCACGCCGATGGTGACGCCGGCCGCCGTGGTCAACTGCAAAAAACCGAGCAGCGCCGAGGCCGCCCCCGCTTTGGTCGAATATGGACCGATGGCCCCGGCAAGGGCATTCGGTAGCGTGAACCCGAGGCATGTCATGAAGATCCCCTGAGGCACAAGCAGGGTCAGAAGCGTGCGCTCGCCAACCAGTGACAGACCGGCCTGGGTGAGCCCCGCCAACGCCCCAATGCCGACCCCGATCAGCACCATGCGCTCGATGCCCACGCGCAATGTGATGCGCGCGGCGAGTAGTGTGCCGGCGCTGTAGCTGAGCGCCATGGCGGCAAAGTAGTATCCGTAGACGTTCGGCGAGACGCCGTGTTGAGTGATGATCACGTGAGGCGAGCCGGAGAGAAATATGACGAGCCCCCCGATAGTGAAAGACACGGTGAGCGCGAAGCCCATGAAGCCACGTTCGCCCAGCATCTCGCGGTAGTTCGCGGCCATGCGCCGGCGGTTGAGCGCATCGGGATCGAGGCGCTGATTTGTTTCGTGAAAGAGGCCTGCAAGGCTCAGCAGCGTTGCCGCGCCGATCACAGCCATGGCAATGAAGATCGCCCTCCAGTCGAAGCTAGTGAGCAGATAGCCGCCCAAAATCGGTGCCAATGCCGGGATCAGCCCCATCGCCGCGCCCAAATAGGCGAGGGCTCGGGCCGCATGCTCGCGGCTGAATACGTCGCGCACTACCGCGCGCGCGATCGTCGGCCCGGCGCAACAGCCGATTGCCTGGAAGAAGCGCGCCGCGATCAACGCTTCAATGCTGGGGGCGAAGATGCAGGCAAGGGATCCTACGAAAAAGATCGCGATACCCACGATAAGAACGGGCTTGCGCCCGAAACGATCGGAGAGCGGCCCATAGAAAAGCTGCGCCGCGGCGGTGCCAAGGAAAAATGCGGAGAGCGTCCACTGCACCATCGCCGCGTCGGTCCCGAAGGCGCGCGCGATCGCTGGCAGCGCCGGCAGATAGGTGTCGGTTGCGATCGGCTGGTAGGCGATCAATGTGACCAGCAGCGCCCAAAAGGCTACGCGCTTCAATTGTGTCTCCAGTATCAGGGGGCGGCGGCACCCGAGCATATAGCGATGCGATCTACCGCCGACAATCACCGGCCTCGCGGAAGCGTCATGCACGCAGGGTATGCGTGGGAGCGAGATACTCACGCTCGACCACGCTCGATAACAATAAATCGGAGACAGTATACTTATTATTACTGATAATAGGTATACTGTCTCCGATTTATTGTTACACGCACTGCTGCGCTACTGGCCCGAGCCTAAAAATCCTCAATCACACGATCATCCCTGTGCGAAGCGAGGGCGCGCGCGTAGCGACGGGTCAATGCCGGCATGATCGGGCCCAGCCCCTTGGCGCCCGCCGGTCGCTTTAGACCAAAGACTTCGCCCGGGAAATCGAGCTCTTTCTGGATCGCCCAGATTTCGTCATGACGATCCGGCGGCAGGATTTTTGCCGGATTGCCGACCGCAACCCAGCCGATCGGCACCACCGCATCCGGAGCCAACCGTGTCTTGATATGGACCACCCCGTTGATCCGCACCTGGGCGCCATGGCCGATCACCGCGCCATTGAAGATGGAAACGCCAGTCGCCAGGAACGCCTCATCCTCGACCGTGCAGCCCGAAAGATAGGCCCGCGGGCCGACCAGTACATTGTTGCCGATGGCCACCGGATGACGCGCGGTGCCACGGATCACCGCGTTTTCCATGACGATGGTCTCGGCGCCAATCGAGATCGCGCCGCTCTCGGCGGTGATCACCGCGCCGTGCAGGATGCAGGCCCCCGATTCCACTTTGACCTCACCAGAGAGGACCGCCGTCGTCGCAATCGTGGCATCGGCATCGACGACCGGGCAATTTCCTGCGTGTTCGATCCGCATCAGGATTATTCCTTGTTCATGTTCCCTCAATCGCCGGCCGGTCGTCCCTGAGCTTGTCTAAGGGCGCACTCGCCCACAAGCCGGATACCGGACCCTCTACCCACCGCCAGTCACCCCGGACTTGATCCGGGGTGACAAGGTGGAGATGAAGTGGTGCTTGTCCGGATATCCGATGAGCAAAGCTCACCGGTTTGTTGTATTAGCGCGCGCCCGTTCGCGCTCGATCAGGCCGCGTTTGCGATTCTCGCCCCAGCGATAGCCGCCGAGCCCGCCATCCCCGCGCACCGCCCGGTGGCAGGGGATCAGCAGCGAGACCGGATTGCCGGCGCAGGCCCGGCCGACGGCGCGCCTTGCGCCCTCATTGCCGAGCATCGCGGCGATCTGTGAATAGCTTCTGGTCTGGCCGTCGGGGATCGTGGTCAAGGCCCGCCAGACCCGGCGCTGGAACGCTGTCGCCCGCACATCGAGCGGCAGATCGGGGTGCGGTGCGCCCTCGACAAGATAGCGCAGCACGGCGTTGAGCACGTGCCCCAGAGCCTCATCGTCCCGATAGCGCTCGGCCGCCGGAAACTCCGCCTGTAGTGCTTTCTCCAGCGCCGCATCGTTGTCGCCGAAGGCGAGGAAGGCGACCCCTGAGCCGGTCGCCGCCACCAGGAAGCGGCCGATGGGGCCGTCGGCGATGGCGTAGCCGAGATGCGCTCCGGCGCCGCCCCGCGCGTAGCTCGCCGGGGTCATCCCAAGGTGCGATCCGGCGCGCTCGTAGAGTCGGCTGGCCGACCCGTAGCCGGCCTCGTAGAGGGCGCCGGTCACATCGTCGCCCCCCCTGACGGCAACGCGAAAACGGGCCAGTCGCCTTGCATCGGCGTAGTCGCGCGGGCTGATTCCGACGAGGCGTTTGAACAGGCGCTGCAGGTGCGAAGGGCTGAGGCCGACCCGTTCGGACAATTCGCTCAAGGAGACCATACGCTCGGGGTTGTCGTCGATATAGGCGCAGGCAGCACGCACGGACTTAAGATGCGGATCGGCCGAGGCCACACGCTCCGGCCGGCAGCGCTTGCAGGCGCGAAATCCCTTGGCTTCGGCCGCCTGCGGCACCTCGTAGAACTCGACAAAGCGACGCGCGGGCCGGCGCGAGGGGCACGAGGGCCGGCAGTAGATCCCCGTCGAGCGCACGGCGTAGACGAAGGCGCCGTCCTGCCTCCCATCATGGTCCAGCACCAATTGCCAGCGGCGCGCGTCGGCATCGCTTGCCTGGGGAGAAATTTTACTCGCGCGTATCGTGGTCATATC
>JAPULJ010000349.1 GCA_027295145.1 Alphaproteobacteria bacterium
ATCCAGCGCGTACATGGAGAGTGCCATCGCGAAGCCTCCGCTCTGGGTGATCACGGACAAGCCCGGTCCGGCGGGAGGCAACTCCGGCATCAGCGAGGCATTCATTCGATAAGGGCAGTTCAGTATCCCAGCGGTATTGGGCCCGACGACGCGCATGCCGCGCTGGTTCGCCGCGCTGACCAGTTGCCGTTCCAATTCCTTTCCCCTCGGCGAGACCTCGCCGAAGCCGCTTGAGATTACCAAAAAGAACTTCACCCGGCCGGTCGGACAGCTCTCGATCAGCGGCAGCAAGGAATCCGCGGGAACCAGGGCGATGAGCAGATCGATTGGGCCCGGTATTGCGGCGGCATCCGGAAAAGCTTCGAGACCGACGATCTCCCTCTCACTTGGATGGATGGGATGAATCCGCCCAGGGAACTCGGCGACCAGACGTTTCAGGACGAGATTTCCCATCTTCCCGGACTTGTTGCTGGCCCCCGCCACGGCGATGGTCCGGGGCACAAACAACGCTTCCATTTCCTGCCTTTCGGCCATGCGCGTCCCTTCAGAGGCTAGGGCCGTGGGCCCCAGTAACAGCTCATGCACTCCGACCGTAAGCTTGGTTCGAGAACAGTCTCTCTGCTCGATCACGCTTCACGATCCTGTCGTCTCGCCAGTCACGGCCTCCTCCAAGCGCACCTCGGCATAGACCCCGGCACCCAAGCCGCCCATGCTAGTGAACATCTGGCGGTAGGGCAAATTCCTGGCGCGGTTCAGCCGCCCAGGAACAACCGGCCGACCTGTGGGTTCTCAAGCAGCTCGTCGCCCGAGCCGGCAATGGCGATTTCACCGGCAACCAGGACGTAGCCGATATCGGCGAACTCGAGGCCCTTCTTGGCGTTCTGCTCGACCATGATGATGGTCTTGTTCTCAGTGTTTTGCAGGTCGACGAGGATTTCGAACACCATGTCAATGAAGCGCGGCTCGAGCCCGATCGAAGGTTCGTCCACCAGCAACACTTCCGGGTCCATGATCAGCGCGCGAGAGATCTCCAACAGGCGCGGCTCGCCGCCCGAGAGCACGCCGGCCGGCTGGCCGCGGCGTTCGGCGAGGCCCTGGTATTTCTCGAACACCTTTTCTGCTGCCTGCTTAGCCTGGTCGGGCGTGTCCATCAGGTAACCTCCCATCCACAAGTTCTCCTCGACGGTCATGGCGGGGAAAACCGACTTGTCCTGGAGAATGTACGCGATGCCGGCGCTCTTCAGCTTGTCGCTCGACGACAGCGCTGTTACGTCGCGCTTGTCGTCGCCCTCGCCGATCGAGATGCGGCCGCTAAAGATATTAGTGAAGCCGTAGATCGAGTGCAGGATGGTGGACTTACCGGCACCGTTGGGGCCGATCAGGCACAGCGATTGGCGGCGCGAGACTTGCAGGTTGAAGTCGTGCAGGATCTCCATCTTACCGTAACCGGCTTTCAAGTGCTCGATCATCACGAAGGGCTCGTTGCGGGCCGGTTCGGAGACCTGCGCCTCGGTCACGGCTACAGCCATCTCCTTGGCCTGGCGGGCGACCTCCTCGATCGAAATTGCGGCGCCGTTGTCCCCGCCATGATGGCCGGTCGTCCGCGCAACGCCTTTCGTTCCTTCGCTCTCATCCGTCATCGGTTTTCACCGACAGCATAGTGGCCGCCGAGGTAGGCTTTGATCACCCGCTCGTCGTTTTGGATTTCCTGCGGCGTGCCATGGGCCAGTACCCGACCGCTGGCCAGGCAATAGACGTTGTCCGCCAGGTTCATAATCACCGGCATATTATGCTCGATAATGAACAGCGTGACGCCGAACACGCTCGCGGCTCGCTTGAGGCGGTCTATCAGGCCATTAATGAGCGTCGGGTTGATGCCCGCCGTCGGCTCGTCGAGCAACAACACACGCGGCTCGTTCATCAAGGCCATGGCGAACTCGAGCAGCTTCTGCTGGCCGAAGGAAAGATCGCCCGCAATGAGCTTTCGCTGGGAGGATAGGTCGGTGAACTCGAGCAATTTCTCGGCGCGCTCGGTCACGACCGCCGGATACGACCTGAACATGTCCGCGACTGTCGCCTTGCGGTGGCGGACCGAGATCAGCATGTTGTCGATGCAGTTCATCCGGCCGTAAATGCGGGTCTTCTGGAACGTGCGCAGGACGCCGAGGCGGGCGGTCTGCTGCACCCTCAGCTTGGAAATATCCCGGCCCGCGAATCTGATAGAGCCAGAAACGATCCGGTGATGACCGACGATCGATTTGAACAACGTCGTCTTGCCCGAACCGTTCGGCCCGATGAGTCCGGTGATGCGCCCCTCGGGAACGTCGACCGAGATGTCATTATTGGCGACGACGCCGCCAAAAGCCTTGAAGACGCCCCGGCATTCGATCATCGCACCCGCCCTACTTCCTGCCATCGCGAAACAGGGCCTCAAGCGAGGGCCTCTCCCGGAGGAACGCGACAAAGCCATTGGGCAAAAAGAGGACGATTAGGATAATGATAATTCCCATCGTTCCCAGATGATAGGCCAGCATTTGGCTCCAAACGAAGGTGGATAGGAACTCGAGAAAGAACGCAGCGACAATCGGGCCGAAAATCGTTCCAGCCCCACCCAGCAAAAAAATTACGAACGATTTGACCGCAATGGTCATATCGAACACCGCCGGCGGCTCCACGTAACTGAACCAGTACGCATAGATGCCGCCAACCAAACTCGTCAGAGCCGCGCTGATCATCCACGCGACGGTCTTGTTGCGCGTGGTGTGGAGTCCCATCGCTTCGGCCTTGAGCTCGTCGTCGCGGATCGCGCAACACTCATGGCCAATACGGGTTATGCTGAACAGATAGGTCACGACGATACTGAGAGCCATGACTCCGTACAGGAGATAATAAAAAAAGGCCGCGTTCGCCGCAGGATCCCCGGGCGGAAGCGGTACGGACAAGCCCATGCCGCCGCCCGTGAAATCCGTCAAGTTGTTGACGATGGCCCTGGTGGCCTCGTTAAAACCGAGGGTGGCAATGGCGAAGTAGTGACCCCGCAAACGCAAGAGTGGAGGCCCGAAGACCAGCACGAAGACGACACAAACAAGCATTCCCACGATCAGCCCGGTGAAGAACGAGCCCTGATATCTCACCATGACGATCGCCGTGCTGTAAGCTCCGAGTCCAAAAAACACGACGTTGCCGAAAGCAGAATACCCGGTGTAGCCGGCGATGATGTTGATCGCCTGGGCCAAGGTAGCGAACATAAAAGCGTTCGACAGAATCCTCAGCCAGTAAAGGTTCAGGAACTCGGGGCCAAAGAGGAGCAAGAGCGCCGCTGTCGCGGCAAGCACAGCCAAGGCGATTTTCCCGCCCCCGAATCGCCGGATGAGACTTGCCAGTCCGGGCAATCTGGACGCGACCAATCGCGGGAACGAGTTATCCCTTAGCTTCGGCAATGAACGGCTTCCCAAAGATTCCCCTCGGCCTTAGAACGAGGATTAGAACGAGGATGATAAAACTGATGGCGTCGCTATAGCCCGGAGCGAGCAGGCCCGAGACGATACTCTCCGCAATCCCCAGCACAATCCCGGCGACGATCGCACCTTGCATACTGCCCAGCCCACCCAGCACGACGATCACGAACGATTTCATGGTGAAGCTGTCTCCCACCACCGGGGAAAACGCGTAGATGACCGCCATCAGCGAACCCGCCACACCCGCCATGCACGCCCCAATGCCGAAGGTCGTTGCGTAGATCCGCTTCGTGTCGATGCCCATGACGCGGGCCGCCCGTGGATCCTGCGCCGTGGCCCGAATCGCCTGGCCGATCCGGGTTCGGTTCATAAGCAGATAGAGGGCGAAAGTTAGGGCAAGAGCGAGAATGAACACCCCCAGGCGTGTATAGGGCAGCATGACCCCACCGAGTTGCAGGCTTAGGCCGGAATAGGATGGGGTGATGGACCGGATATCCGCGGTGAAGAGGGCAAGGTTGATGTTGATCATCACCATGTCGAGGCCGAAGGTCAGGATCAAGGTCATGAAGATCGAGGCATGCAAGACGAAGTTGAACAGGCACCTTTGCAGCAGATATCCGAGGAGAAAAAGTCCCGCCGCGGAGGCAGGAATCGTGAGGAAAGGATCAATCCCGGTTTGGGTCGTGATCAAATAGGTGATGTACGCGCCCAGCACGATCATGCTGCCATGGGCGAGGTTGATGATGTTCATCACACCCCAGATGACCGAGAAGCCGATGGCCATGCAGGCGTAGAGACCGCCCAAGAGGATCCCATTCACCAGGATCTGCATCAGTAGCATGACGGAACCGCCTCTGTCCTTGCGGGGTCAGGTTTGGCGCGCGGGTGAACCTCCCGGAAATACTCGGGAGGTGCGGAGAGAAGACCCTCTCCGCACCATCCACGAGGGGCCAGATTTAGCCGCTGTAGGCAACCTAACCTCCGACAATCACTCTACGGACATCGGATAGACGAACTCTCCTTGGGCGTGGGTCGCAGGGTAAACCACGACCGGCTTGCCCTTTTGAATCTGGATCACGGCCATGGATTTTGCGATATTTTGACCCTTTTCGTTAAACCGTACCGGTCCGTAGAAGGTCATGATATCGGTCTCTGCGATGGCGTCCCGAACTTTTTGAGGATCCAGCTCTCCCACTTTTTGCAAGGCGTGTTGATAGACCAACAAGGCGGCTGCCGCCTGGGGAGGATGATAGTCGGGCTCGTAACCGAAATCCCGTTCGAACAATTCGGCGAATTCGGCCGCGGTGTAGCCGAACACATCGTCTTTCCAGGGCATGTTGGAACTCCACTGGATCGGCTCGAGAAGGTTCTCGGCGGCCCCCCCCAGGGACTTAACGAAACCTGGAAGCGTCGGACCCAGCAGGAATGCCATCATTTTTACCGAGACACCCATTTCGCGAGCTTGGCGCGCCAGCAGGATCATGTCCCCGGTATACCCGCCGGCCACCAGGACGTCCGGCTTGGTCTCCTTTATTGCAGCCAGCATCGAGGACAGGTCCTTGGTCCCGGAGGGGTAATACTCCTTGTAAACGATGTCGAGTCCTAGCTCCTTTGCTTGCCTTTCCGCACCGTCGATGCCGAGTTTCGGGAAGAGGGCGTTCTCGCTGATCAGCGCCACTCTCTGAGCGCGCGGTTTAGCCTCTGCGGCCATTTTTATGATGTTGCTGGTATACTGATCGACCGAGTTAAGGGTCGCAAAAATATACTTGTAGCCGCGTTCAAAGATTGTCGATGCCGCGCCATTGGCCTCGACCATCGGTATTCGATGCTTCTCGGCTACCGAACTCGTCGGGAAAGTAAGCCCGCTGCTGTACGGACCGAGCAGGAACTTTATGCCATCTTCGACGATCAATTTCTCTACCAATAGGACCGCCGTTTTCGGGTCGCTCTCGTCGTCATAATAAACAATCGAGACCTTGTGCTTGACGCCGCCGATCTCGATGCCGCCGCGCTCGTTGATGTGCTTGACGTAGAAATCGTAACCGTCCTTCACCAGACGTCCCTCGGTGGCCTTGTTCCCGGTCAGGGAAAGAGAGGCCCCGAAACGCACCTCGGATTCCGCCCGCAACGGCGATGCGAAAGCGAATGCAAAGATGGCGCAAGCCGTTAACAAGAATGCCATGTTGGCAAATGGCGTGGCACGCTCACGCCCAACAGTTCTGTCAAGAATACGAATCATGGATACCTCCTCTTTCTCCTGCTGTAAGGCCAGATCGCCAACAGTTGTTGGTCAATAGTTTGGTTGATATTACTGTATTATTTTCACCGATCTGTGTAACTTTAGCACGAGTTAGCGTATCGATCAAATGGCAAATGAATAATTAGTTAACAAATATGGTTAATTTTGTGCCTATCAGCCCGTTGACGAAGTCGGCATCGTCTGATTCTCTGGCGTCCTGAGTTGAAGGGGGATTCGCCGATGTCGATGGGGCAGCAGAAGGATCGTCAGGGGGACCTCATGGTGAGCTGGTCGGAGATGCCGCGCTCGCCGGGTC
>JAPULJ010000035.1 GCA_027295145.1 Alphaproteobacteria bacterium
CAACGCCCAAGTCCGAGCGCCCCTGCTGCGGCGCCAGGTGCCGTGGCGGTCACCAATGCCGGGCGCCGGCTGTCTGGGACAAGGAGCGCGACCGGCCGGTCAACGGCCGGTGCCGGATGCATGGTGGGCTATCGACGGGCCCGAGAACGTTGGATGGCAGGCATCGGGCGCTGGCCAACCTGAGGCAGTATCAAGCCACTACAGACGGCAAATAGAATAGGAGCCAAACCGGGATGCCACGTCATGATCTCTGACCCGTCGTTAGCTCCCAGGCTACCAGTAGGATGCGTCGTTGATTCGCCCAAGTCCGATTGCCGCGCTTGGCCTTGGCGTGGATCTCTATGAATTGCTCAACCGTGGCCGCGTAGGTCCGGGCCCGTGCTTGCCGTCCCTTGCGGCGCTCGGCGGCATCGACGGCTTTCGGGTCAATGCGGTTACGCGCCAGAGCCCGACGTTGCCGGGCAATCTCCCGCGCCCAACCGATCGATCCGGGCGCGCCATCTTTGGCGGTTTCATCAAAGCGGCCAATAGTGCTGCGCTTCAATTTGCCGTCGAGACGGTAAAATACAACAAAGCTGCGCGTGCCCGTGTAGGAAACCCGAACGGCAAAGCCCGGCTCGGCGGCATCGAAATGATCGCTCTGCCCCCGCTCCGGGATTGGCAGGGCTTTGAGCCGTGATACGGTCATTCGCTTGTGACTGGCCATCGATTGCGCTCCTAGGTAACGGTTAAGGTAACAAACGACTGCGTAACGAAGCGTTACCTTCTGAAGCGCTACTTAATGGCTAACCGCCTATGTATCAACGAATTTGTGGGGAATAAAACGCTGGAAAGTATCGGATTGTAAGTGTATGAAATAGAGAACTATGTGACGGGAGTTCACAAGAGATTGAATAGATTTCGTGGATGATCCGCCGCAATCGATCTCAACCGTAACCATATCCAATCAAAGTCCGTTAATTCACGGCGTTGGGGAGGTAAAAAATTATGATTACTGCGCTGATTGAATTTGATTTCCCGGCGGGAATGACGGTTGCCGAGGCCGCAGAGATCTTCAAGCAGATGGCGCCCGAATTTCGCGTAATGCCTGGATTGATCCGCAAATATTGCTTGTTTGGCGGCGATAGTAATGTCATCGGCGTGTGCCTGTGGGAAGACCGAGCATCCGCCGAGCGCAGTTTCGATGAAAATTGGCGCAAGAAAATGGCGCAGCGTTACGGCGCCGAGCCGCAAGTGATCTACTACGCGACGCCTATTGTTGTCGACAATGCCTTGGGGATCGTCGAAGGCGAAGCCATCAGCAGTTCGTTCGGTATCATTTCGGGGGCGGCGGCCGAATAAACCCAGCCTGGAACATTGCCAGCCCGCTGGGACCAGGCAGGCGTGAGCATTCGGAGGCGCAGGAAGTCGCGATTTTCCGAAAGCGCTTTACAGCACCCGGCGCGGATCCCGATGCTTGAAACAGAATGCCGCGATAGAAATCACAGCGAGGATAATCACGGCGTGTTCGACCAAAAAATTCGGCATCATCAGTTCGACCCCTTTTGTATTTACCTTGCCTCGGGCGGCCTTGTTTCCGGCCACCTGGCGTTTCTACAGTAAGTTCTGTTAACGAACTAAGAAGAAATCAGTATTATTGGTTAATATTGTTGGTATCGTGGTTTAAAATTAAGAAAAACTTGTTCAGATTAAGTCCGGATAATTTATCCTTAGATTTCACAACTTCGATTTACTGGCTATCATTGCTGAGAAATCGACAAACCCAATTGCTTAATCTACGTTGCGGTGCAATGAGCCATCCCCGCAAAACGAGGAGCGATTAAGGCAATAATGGACACTGGATCGGTTGAAAGGCCCTGCGATACAGGTTTGGTGCCATTACTCTAGAATAGGCATGAATCGAATTTGACCGCTTCGGCTCGCCGCCACGGCAGGAATATGTGGATAGATGACCGATATCCGCCGCATGCGACCGAGCGATGCGTCAGGCATGCACGAGGCTCATACCGAGGCCGTGCGCCGCATTTGCGCCGCTCATGTGACACTAGCGGTCGTAGAGGCATGGCTAGCTGGGCGAACACCCGAAGGATATGTGCGCGCGGCGCAAGAGGGCGAAAGCTTCTGGGTAGCGGTCGATAAGGGAAACAACATCCTTGGCTTCGGATCCTGGCGGTGTGACGAGCTGGTCGCGCTTTATGTCGATCCGCAGATGCACGGCCGCGGCGTCGGCCGCAGACTGTTCACCGCCTGCGAGACAGATGCGCGGCAGAATGGCCGGTCGATCACCCGCCTGAACGCGACGCTCAACGCGACCAGCTATTACGAGGCCCTGGGGTTCAGGAAGGTACGCGACGGATACAATGAAAAGCGCGGACAGCGAATTCCCCACGTTGAGATGATCCGCGAAATACCGCGGTAGTCAACGCCCTACCTCGCTCCAATACGCTCGGCCACGGCCAAGGTCCGCTGCATCGAACGCAGGACCGGGGCCTCGATCAGCTTGCCGTCGACCACAAGGAGGCCCGAGGCACCCTCTTTCTCAAAGGCGGCGACGATGCGTTTGGCTTCGGCGATCTGCTCTTCGCTCGGGCTGAAGGTCGTATTGATGACTTCGATCTGCTTGGGGTGGATGGCGGCCTTGCCGGTAAAGCCGAGCTGCCGGGCCTTGCGCGCAGCAATGGCGAGACCGTCCATATCGTCGAGGTCGAGATGGGGCACATCGATCAGATCGACGCCCGCCCCCGCTGCCGCATGAGCAACCCGGGCGCGGGCATAGAGCAGCGCATCCCATTCGGGCTCGACACGCAACTCGGCCGACATGTCGTAGCCGCCGAAGAGCAGCGAATCGATGCGCCCGCTGGCCTGGCCGATTGCATAGGCGTTCTCCAGCCCCTCGTTGGTCTCGATGATGACGTGCAGGCGGACATGGGCGTGATTCTCGCCGAGCAGTTCGTCGAGCATCGCCACCTCCGCGCCAGCCTTGACCTTGGTCATCATCAGCGCCGGCGGCGGCCGCGTGGCTTCAATTATGGCGAGGACGTCGCGCATTCCCTCTTCGCTGCCCATCGGGTTGATCCTCAGCATCGGCTCGACCGCGCCGGCGTCGGGCAGATCGGCGAACAGCGCCAGGCATTTCGCCCGCGCCTCGGATTTGTGCGTGGGCGCGACCGCGTCCTCGATATCGAGACAGACGATATCGGCGCCACTGCCGAG
>JAPULJ010000350.1 GCA_027295145.1 Alphaproteobacteria bacterium
CCCCCCCGCCCCCACCCCCCCCGGCCCCAACCGCACCCCCCCGCCCCCTGGGCACCCGCCCCCGCCCCCGCGGGGGGCCAATCGCCGCGGCCAAACCGAGTTTTACAGCTGCGAATTCCGCACGCTCGACGCCCGGCAGGAATATATCTGGGTCTACCACCGTGGTCTGGGCCTGCGGGATAAGGACGGGCGTGTCTACCGCATGGCGGGCTCGACTGCCGATGTCACGGAGAAAAAGACTGCCGAGGAGAACCTGCGCCTGAGCGAAGAGCGATATTCGCTCGCCACGGAAGCAGCGACGGAAGGAATCTACGACTGGGACGTGGCGGCAGACAGATTGATTGTGTCGGAGCGTCTCGGCGCCATCATGGCGCTGCCGTCCGGTGCCCTGAATTCCATGGAATGGGTAAAAAGGGTCCATACCGGCGACCAAAAGAAGTACACCGCGGCGATGCGTGCGCATTTCAAGGGCGAAACGGCGTATCTCGCGTGCGAGTACCGAATCCGTAACGGCGCTGGCGACTATATTTGGGTAACGGATAGCGCGACCTGCGTGCGCGATGACGGGGGTCGTGTGGTTCGACTGGTCGGCGCGATAGCCGACATCACCGCCCGCAAAGAGGCCGATCAGGAGCTGCAGGAAGCCAAGCAGCGGGCGGAGGATGCAAGCCTGCTCGCGGTCGAGAAAGCGCGGATGCTGGAGACGTTATCGACAAAACTGTCCAAATATCTCTCCCCTCAGGTCTATTCCTCGATTTTCTCCGGAGAACAGAGCGTCGAGATCGACGCCAAGCGCAAGAAACTGACGATATTCTTTTCTGATATTGTTGGATTCACGGCGATAGCCGACTTGCTCGAGTCGGAAGAGCTGACAAATCTTCTCAACGAGTACCTGACCGAGATGTCGCGTATCGCGCTGGAGTACGGTGCGACCATCGACAAATTCATCGGCGACGCCATTCTGGCGTTTTTTGGGGATCCGGAATCGAAGGGCCCGAAGAAGGATGCGATCGCTTGCGTGAAGATGGCCATCGCCATGCAGCGTCGCCTGCGCGAGCTGCAGACCGGGTGGCGCGAATACGGCCTGGACAGGGCCTTCGAGCTGCGCATCGGCATTACCACCGGATTCTGCACCGTTGGAAATTTCGGCAGCGAGGACCGCATGGACCACACCGTTGTCGGTAACGAGGTGAATCTGGCGGCGCGCCTGCAAAGCCATGCCGATACCGGCGGTATCCTCCTGTCCAGCGAAACTTACGCGATGGTGAAGGGCGCGATCTTGACGGTGGATCAGGGTCAATTCACCCTGAAGGGAATTCCGCGCCCGGTGCGCGCCTATAAGGTCGTCGGCATCTATGACGAGCTGGTTGAGTCCGGTGAGATCATAAGGCTCGACCAGCCGGGGATGAAGCTGCTGGTCAATCCGGCGGAACTGTCCGAGGACGGCAAGGCCGAGGCCCTGAAAGCGCTGGAGCAGGCGGCGATCAGAATAAAAGGGGGAGCGGACTAGGCAATGCCAGCGGCGGGAACCGTCCACCGCATCAAACCCCGATGTTCGGCGTTGCTGGATCAGAGGTTGCCGGCGCTATTCCTGCCCAATTGCTTCGGCTAAACTCGCGCCATGTCCGATGGCACTAAGCCCGATGGGTCTCAACGTAAACTGGCGGCAATCGTCTTTGCCGACGTGGTTGGCTACAGCCGATTGATGGGTGCCGATGAGGAGGGCACTTTTGCGGCGCTGAAGGCACACCGGAATGCCATCGATCCAGTGATATTTAGCCATGGCGGCCGCATCGTGAAGACGATCGGCGACGGCTTGCTGATCGAATACCCAACGGTCGTCGCGGCGGCAGGGGCTTGCCTTCAAATACAGAAAATCATGGCGGAACGCGATGCAATGCTGCCGGCTGACCGGCGCATGCAGTTTCGCATCGGCGTTCATGTGGGCGAGGTGATTGTCGACGGCGACGACATCTTCGGCGACACGGTGAATATCGCGGCACGCCTGCAGGAACTAGCAGAGCCAGGTGGCATCGCGCTGTCGGGCGCGGCGCGGGATGTGGTGCACCGGCATGTCGACGCGAGCATGATCGATTTGGGCCCACAGTCGCTCAAGAATATTGTCGAGGCGGTTCAGGTCTGGCGCATCGACATGGGCGACACGAAACAGGCGGGGCTTCAGGCCGCGGCAGCCCGGCCGAAGCAGGACCGCTCGGCGATTGCCGTCCTACCGTTCGACAACATGTCCAACGATCCCGAACAGGAATACTTCGTTGACGGCATCACCGAGGATTTGATCACTGCTCTGTCGTTGATCCGCGACCTGAAGGTTATCGCGCGTAACTCCACCTTCGCTTACAAGGGCAAGGCGAAAGATATAAAACTGATCGCCCGGGAACTCGACGCCCGGTACGTCTTGGAAGGCAGCGTGCGTAAGGCCAGCAACCGGGTGCGCATCACCGGTCAGTTGGTTGACGCCGCGAACGGTCAGCACATGTGGGCCGAGCGTTTCGATCGTGATTTGAGCGATATCTTCGATCTACAGGACGAAATCACAAGCAACATCGCCAGTCGCGTGGCGCCAACCTTGCGCCGTCACGAAATCGAGCGAGCACGACAACGAAGTACCAGCAACCTGGATACATGGGACATGTATCTGCGCATGCTCCATCATTATTACCGCTATACGAAGGACGATACTTTGGCCGCCCTCGATCTCTGCGACCGGATCAAGGCGAAAGATACCGACTTTGCACCCGCATATTATTATTCGGCCATGCTGGTCTTTGTTGGCGGACAACAGCGGTTCGTCAGCCTGTCGGCAGAAGTCTGGCAAGACATGTTACGGAGCGCAGAACGCGGGGTGGCACTTGCCGGTGACGATTACCATGCCCATGCCGCCTTATCTTGGAGCTATTCCTTTTCTGGTCGCCATGAGGAGGCGTTACACCATGGGCGCCAATCCCTGAACCTCAATTCCTACGCGCCGCTGGCTTGGATGGCTCTTGGTATGGCGCAGTGGGCCAATGGAGATCACGCCGATGCTGCCGGGAACGTGGAAACAGCTTGGCGGCTCGGTACAAACGATCCTATGCGCTTCCACTTTTCAGCCATACTATCTTTCGTCCACTTTCAATTGCGCAAATACGATGCAGCGCTGTCCTGGGCGGACCAATGCCTGAAGCTACGGCCCACTCATGTGCAAGTTATTGGCTGCCGCGCAGCGGCGCTTGCACAGTTGGATCGTCTGGAAGAAGCGCAGACGGCACTCGTCCCCTTTACAGAGCGCTTCCCTGGAGTTTCGGCATCGCGGCATTTGCGCAATTTCAGATGGCGGCTGCAGGAGGATATCGATCACTACTCCGATGGCCTACGCAAGGCGGGCCTTCCTGAATGACCGCCTCGGGTTATAAGCGGCCGTACCGATAAGCTTGCGCCAAGCTCCGCCGTGGGGCGCAAAGCAGACATGATCCGATGAAAATCCGATGTTTCGGGCGTAGTCTCGACAGAATTTCAAACTGAGACGCTCCCCTGCCAATACCCGTCACCTCCAAAATGCTCTACACTTCCCCCAACCGCCGGCCGCTATATGGCAACGGGGGGAGGGATGGGGTTGAAGGATAGGCCGCTGGGGCGGGAAATTGCCGCGGTGCTGGTGATCAAAGTGATCGCCATTGCCGTGATCTGGGGTGTCTTCTTCAATCC
>JAPULJ010000351.1 GCA_027295145.1 Alphaproteobacteria bacterium
GCGATGGCGACGTTGCCGCCGGCCAGCCGCTCACCCATGATCCCCGAGCCGACGACGATGGCCAACAACAGCGCCGTGCCCAACGCTTCGGCCACCAGCCGGCGCGGCAGGTCGAAGGCGGGTCCGGCGTTCCCCGGGGCAGCGCCCGAACCGTGCTCGGCGTCCACCTGGCGCTGTCCTTCAGGCATCCTTACACCGCAGGCCCGGTATCGGCACGTAACCGGACGTGCTTGAGTCGCGGAGATTGACCATCGGTGCGCGCTTACCTATCGGCGACTTCGAGCACCACCGCCATCGCCGAATCGCCGGCGGCGCAGCCGCCGAACAGTCCGATGCCGCCGCCCCTCAGGGCAAGCTCCTCGATCAGCTCGACGATGGCGCGCAGGCCCGTCGGTCCCTGGGGGTGGCCCCAGATCAGCGAGCAGCCGTAATTGTTCATTTTGTCGATGTCGAAGCCGCTCTCATGGGCCAGCACCAAATCGTTCACGGCGAAGGGGTTGTGGGTTTTTACAGCGTCGATCCGGCTCCAATCCATATCGGCCTGGGCGAGCGCCGCCGCCGCCGCGCCGACCGTCGCCTGAGGCATGAAGGCGGGCTCGGTACGATGCTGGCCGAAGCCGTGGATGGTGATGCGGATGCTTCTGTCGGAGGACAACTCTTCGGCCTTGTCGGGCGTCGTCACGACCATCGCCGTGTTGCCGTCGGCGGGATGGGTCTGGCCGCCATAGGTAACGGTGCCGTCCTCCAGTACCGGCCGCAGCTTGGCGAGGCCTTCCTTGGTCGACGCAGTTATGCCCTCATCGCCCTGCATTGTGGCGATGGTCTTGCGGTAACGTTTGTCGGGGACCTCGAAGGGCAGGCGCATATAGCGTTTCTGGAAGGCGTGATCGTCCTTGGTCGCATCCTGGTATTGCTCATAACGGCGCAGGACGACCTCGTGCTGCATTTCGGTGGTGAACTGGTATTTGCGGGCGACGTTCTCGGCCGTGCCGGTCATCGTCGGCCCGCCCAGCGGGTCGTGGTTCATGTTGTCGAGGGTCCAGTTCTCCTGCCGGCCGAGGCCGCCCACGCCTGACGGGTCGGGGTAGGTGATCTGCGGGCCGTTGGAGACCCGGTCGGCGGTCATCACCAGCGCCGTCGAAGCCATCTCGGCATCGATCTCCTGTGTTGCCGCCTGAAGGCAGCGCGCCGAGGTTGCGCAAGCCTGGCCAATCGTCGGGCCGCCGACATGTTCGGCGCCGATCATTTTGGTCAGCCAGGGCAGACCGTAGAATGAATGCTGCTGGGGCACGGTCATCCCGAGGACGCCGTAATCGAAGTCGTCCACAGAAATATCCCGGGCTTTGAGCTCCTCCTTGGCGACATGGCCAGCGAATTCGATGCTGTTGAGGTGCGAGAGGCTGCCCTGCCAGCGCGCGAACGGCGTGCTCCAATAGGCGCCATAGGGAATCTCGGCCTTGTGGGTCATGGTATTAGGGCCCTTTCGGGTTCGGCGTTTGGCGGATGCTGGCCGCGACACTAGCGACTCGCTGGCCTCGGGCGCAAGATAGTGTAGTCCGCGGGGGCGCAATGCGGTCTACGCATGGCATCGACACGCCATCTCGCCGGCAGTCTCGGCTTGCAACAATTTCTCAGAGCATAATCGCCCTCGACATCGCCTGCGAGGCCGCTAAGCTCACCTGTTTCGGTGAGGTTTAAACAAAGGGAGTTGCGCAAACATGCCGAAGTCTGGTTCGGTCGAAGTTCACCACCCTGCCGCTCAGCGCCACGATCCGATCGAAGAATTGTTCGAGGACGTATTCTGGGTCCATGGCAGCATGCGCGTCGGCCCCGGCATGCGCATCAACCGCAATATGGTCGTGCTGCGCGATGGGAACGATCTAACGCTGATCAGCCCGGTTCGATTAAACCAGGAAGGCGAAGCTGCGCTCAATGCGCTTGGCACGGTCAAACACGTCGTGCGGATCGGCCCTGCCCACGGCTACGACGACCGCTACTATGTCGAGCACTACGGGGCCGAATTCTGGCGCCACAGGATAGGCGGCAGGTATCTCATACCGAAGGTGACGAAAGAGCTGGCCGGGGGTGTCAAGCTGCCGGTCAAGGGCACTGAACTGTTCGCCTTCGAGGAAACCAAATTTCCCGAGTTCGCCATACTCGTGGAGCGTGACGGCGGTTTGTTGATTACCTGCGATTCCTTGCAGAACTGGGTGAATCGGCGTCACTGCTCGTTGCTCGCGCGTATCGTTATCCCGTTCATAGGGATCAAGTTGAACACCGGGATCAGCCCGATCTGGAAGAAAGCGATGACTCGCGAAGGCGGCTCCCTGCGACCCGATTTCGAGCGCCTGCTCGAACTCGAATTCGACCATCTCATCGCCGCCCATGGCGCACTGTGCCGTGGCAGCGCCAAGGAGCGTGTGCGCGAAGCGGTGGACAGGGCGTTCGATGGATAGCCGAGAACGTAATACCCGAGAAAAAAAGTTCACGCCGTCAAAGCCAGCGACCAAAGCCCGAAGGAGCCGCAGGATCTGAATCACTTGGCGAGTTCGCTTGAGGGGCTGCTTGGCGCAATAAGCTGGAGGTAACGTCGGCCAATGTGTGCCCGTTCAAACCAAGCCTGATTGACCGCTAAGGTTTACGACCTTCGACGACCCATTTTTCCAGTTTCATATCAGTAAGGCCGCCAACCGCGTTAGCATTATAGACCAGAACATCGATGATTTCCGGTGGTGTCAGGGTAAAGCCCTCGGCCAGCAACGTGTTGGCTGCGTTGTCCGCAGCTTCTTGTGTTTCGACGACTACTATTTTGATTTCGGCCATTAGTCAGAAACTCCGTTGCTATGGCTTGCGGCTACCTGGGAATCGCAGCAATATTTCTAGTCCCGCGTCTTGCCCGTCGCCGCCAGCAAAAGGCGTCGTAGCAGGGCCGGCGTCTTCGCGTATTCCAATGCTCTACTCTCGTTGGTGGCGCTGGTCGATTTGTCCAGCAGCTCCCTGAGTTTGGTCTTGTCGATCTTATTCGACGACTTGCGCAGTCGGTAAAGCAGCTCACGCGTCGCCAAGATCATGTGAGATTGCCCGGCAAGTTCGATTGCTTTGGATGTCACCGTACCGTCGAAACTAGCTGCGCCGCCGACAATTCCTGCGTCCTCTGATATTCCCTTTACGGCAATCGATCTGAGTGTGCTTAAGGCAACGTCGGGCGGAAGTTCCGCGCAGTATTCCGACTTTGAAGGATTCTGCAGATAATAATCGCCGCGCAATGACCCTGTGTAGATCACTAACTACACACCTTTTTCCGGAACGCTATGAAGTTTTGCCTCGAATACCGACGGCAAAATAAGGCTCTCGCATCCGCTAACGATCATCGAGAATATGGGACCGGAATAAGCTGCCAAATAATCTTTCCCCCAAGGCCGCAGCGATAACTGAACTGCAGTCCCCATTTGAAATTCGCTCGGCAACTTTAGTATAACTAGAAATAGTCCGAAAAACAACACTCTCGTATTTCGCGAATCTTATGACGCAACTATCATCCGATAGATAAATTGCCTAGGGAATACTCGCTTACAGCTTGACCCCTATCGTCATGCCGTCTCCCACCGGCACCATAGCCAAGTGGACGCGCTCGTCGTCGCGAATTTTTTTATTGAAAGCGCGGATAGCGTGGGTATTGCCGATCAGCTCGGGGAAGTGCTCCTCTTGGCGGTTCCGGCTCCTCCAGAAGCCTTCGAGTTTGGCGTCGTCGAAATCGTCGGTCACGGTGGTCTGGAACAGCGTGTTGTCGGCGACGATTAGCCCGCCCTTGCGCAGAAGGGTCAGCCCGCGATCCCAGTAATCAGGGTAGTTCACTTTGTCGGCGTCTATGAAGGCGAAATCGTAGCTCCCCGCCTCGCCGTTTTCGACCATCGATTTCAGGGTTTCGCTGGCCGGGCCGAGGCGCAGATCGATCTTGTCGACGAGCCCGGCCTTTTCCCAGAATTTGCGGCCGAGGCTTGTATATTCGTCGTTGATATCGAGGGTCACGACCCGGCCGTCCTCGGGCAAAGCCATGGCCATGGCCAGGGCGCTGTAACCGGTGAAGGTGCCCACCTCGAGGACTTTTCGGGCGCCGGTGGCGGCCAGCAGGACCTGCATGAACTGGCCCTGCATGGGGGTGATCTGCATGCCGAACCAGGGTGTCGCCTTTTCGGTCTCGGCGCGCAGTTCGGCGAGGATCGCCGGCTCGCGGTCCGAGACTTCGTATAGGTAGTCGTAAAGTGCCTCGGTCATCATGATCATATTGCGGCTCATCGGCGTCGTCCCCGTTTACTGGCTGAATGTTCGATATTTCCGAGAGGTAATACCAAATGTCGGTGAGATCGACTCATTCGGAAATAGGACAAGCGCATTTAATTCTTGTTCTCTCAAGCGCCATCCAAGGGAGCGGACGCTACCGCCCGGCGTCTGAGGGAACATGAATTAGGTGGCGGCCCTCCCTGTACGCCAGTGGTACCACAGGGGCAGGGCGATCGCGGCCAACCCCAGCCCGGCGCAGGCCAGCATCACGGCGATCATCGGGTAGGGGGTGCCGTCGTGGATCGTACCCACCGTTTGAGCGACGCCGGCGCCGACCGCCATCTGTATGAAGCCCAAGAGCCCCGAGGCGGTGCCCGCCGCTTTTGGGTTGACGCTGATCGCCCCGGCCTGTGCGTTCGGCATCGACAGCCCGGTCGCGAAAGCGGCCACGCTGGCCGGTCCGAACAGGGTAAGCGGATGCCAAAGACCGGCGGCCAGCAACCCCGCGGTGCCAACGACGGTGACCAGGGATAAGGTGCTGCCGGCCAGGATCATGCGGTCGATCCCCATCCTCTCCGAGATCCTGGCGGCGACAAAGCTGCCGGACATGAAGCCGATAGCGGTGAGAATGAAATAGAATCCGTACTCGCTCGCCGGGCGGTGCAGGATATCGACCATCACGTAAGGTGCGCCGGAGATGAAGGCGAAGAAGACCGACAGGGAGAATGCGGCGTTGAAGGCGTAGCCGCAGAAGATCGGCTGGGCCAGCAGGCAGCCGAACCCACGCAACATCCCGCCGAAGCCAAACTCTCTCTCGCGCTCGGTGTGGGTCTCCGTCAGCCGTACCAGCACGAGGACGCCAATGGCCAGCCCGATCAGCCCAACGAAGGCGAAGTTGGCCCGCCAGCTCACAAATTCAGTGAGAACGCCGCCGATCGCCGGCGCCGCCATCGGCGCCACCGCCATCGCCGTGGTGAGATAGGCGATGACCGCTGCCGAGCGTTCGCGGCTGTAAACATCGCGGACAATGGCGCGGGCTAGGACCATGCCCGACGCGCCCCCCGCTCCCTGCAGGGCACGCCCACTCACCAGCACCCAGATATCAGGGGCCACCGCGCACATCACGCTGCCCACGAGATAGACCACGAGGCCGAAGATGATGATCGGTCGGCGCCCGAAACGGTCGGAAAGCGGCCCATAGACCAGCGTCGACAACGCGATCGCCAGCATCGAGACGCTGAGCGTCGCCTGCGCCGCCGCCCCGGTGACCGCGAACTCATTTCGGATGGCGGGCAGCGCCGGCAGAAATATCTGCATCGACATCGGTCCGAGCGCCGTCAGGGCGACGAGGACGAACAGAAAAAGGGGGGATCCGGGCCGACTCATAACCTTAGCACATTCTTAGGCCAAGGAGGGTCGCAACGCTAGAGCACGACCTTACAAACTGAATACGGCTTGGCCCCATCAAACCGTGTCCAGTCGGTAAGATCATACTTTAGACGAATCGCTTATGGTTCAGAAGATATTAACGCTTTGAGTAGAGAATTCCCAGCATTCGCGGCCAGATCCATCGGTGCCACAAGAAGCACGGGCGGAGGGGTATTCAGCATGGCTAATTACGTTCAAACAGTATGGCGGCAGTTGAGGGTAGAAATCGGCGCACGCCCGCTTGGACTGCCGGCGTTGAAATCGATCATGATCGTCATCGCCACGTTGTGGATCGGCGGCGTGGGGTGGATCCAGATCTCCGGCTCAAGAGACGAATATGGCATTGGTTCATCCGCCTATCGAAGAGTGAGCGAGGCCTGCAGTGGCAGATTCGCCAAGCGCTATAAGTGCAAGTCCTCGGCCCTAATTTCGGGTGAAAATCAGGCGTTCATCGACTGGTCGCTCAAGCTGGCGATCATCTTCGTGCCGCCGCTTGGCCTCAGCATCGTCTACGGCCACATCAGTCGCCTGCGCGAGGAACGTGAAGCCGAGGAAGCGCGCCGCCGTATCCGCGCCCGACGTCGCCGGACCGTGTGAGGGAACGGGGCAAATTCTATGTGTGACACATGAGTGATAAGGGTATCATGGTTATCGTTCGTTTCTGGATCATCGCCCTGTGCGTGGCTTGGGTCGGCGTCGCAGGTTGGCGCGAATTCGTCAGTCACGGCGATCTGTTCGATATCCGCGGCACTGCCACACGCTCCGGTGGTTCGTCCTGCAGTGGCAGCTTTTCTAATCGCTACGAATGCCGCTCTTCGCGCATAATCAGCATCGATAACGCGATCTTCGTCAGCTGGGCCAAAAGGATCGCAGTGGTTTTCGTGCCGCCAATGGCGCTTCTCTATTTGTTCGGCAAGTATGCCCGCCGCCGAGAGGATCAGGAAGCCGAACGCGTGCGCCAAGCCGTGCTCAAGCGCAAACGCGCCCAGCGCGAAAGCGAACTCGAACACAACTCCTAATTCCAACTGTCATTAAGAATTACTGTCGTATGTTTCATTGTGGCACCGGGCTCGGGCGTTCGCCCGCTTGACTTATTTCAAGTTTTCTGGAGATGCCGGGCGTCTGAATGAACAGGAATCAAACGCACTATACAGCCTCCACGTCGAGTCGGGCAGCGATCCCTTCCAACGCCTTATTCGGCGCCGGGTAGCGCGCCAATACCAGCGGATCGTGGCCGGGTATGATATGCCGGGGCGATGAGGCAAGCCCCTTCAGGGTCTCGTAGCCGCGGATCGTGTCTTCGATATTGTAGTAGATTGGAAAGGGCGAGCGCGCTTCCATGTTCTCGTAGAAATGGCTGGCATCCGAAGCCAGCACGACCCAGCCGCGCCGGGTGCGCACCCGCACCACCTGCATCCCCATGGTGTGCCCGCCGATGAAGTGAAGCGTGATCCCCGGCGCCAGCTCGCTGTCGCCGTCGTGGAAGGCGACCCGCCCCTCGAAGACCTTGTGGATCATACCGGCGATATGATCGGCCTCGAAAGGATGGCCCATTGCTGGCGTGCACATGTGCGGCCCGGTGGCGAAGCGCATTTCGCGCTCCTGCAAATGATAGCGCGCCGCCGGGAATTGTTCGAAGCCGCCGATATGGTCGTAATGCAAATGGGTGACGATCACGTCGGGCGCGCGCGCCGCTTCGATCCCGATCATCGCCAACGCTTCGTTAGCCGTGCGCAGAAGCGTCCGTCCCCGGCGCCCGGCATCCTTTGGGCCGAACCCAGTGTCGATGACGAAACTTCGGTCCTTGCCGATCGCCGCCCAGACGAAATAGTCGATTGGCATGGCGGCGTTCTCGTGGCCGTCCGGGGAGGTGAAATTGTCCGACCGTGTGCGCTCCTGCATCGTCGCGTATTTGACGGCATAGAGCTCATAGGTCTCGTTTTGGTCACTCATCTCTCGCCTGCTCGTTTCCTTGCATGGGTCGCTCACTATACTCAAATCCAGCAAGCACTCTCTCCTCAATAGGCGAGACGGTGATACGATCCGCCAAAGCAGGTCTCGGGCAACAGACAATGACCGGACGTGATCCCAATCTTGGCTTTGTTGGGCTCGGCGCCCAGGGCGAGCCGCTATGCCGCGTGCTGGCCGAGCATGCCGGACGGCCCGTCGTCGCCTACGATCTGCGGGTCGAACCCCTGGGCCGGCTCGGCAGTCATGGGGTAGAGGGCGTCGCCTCTTTGGAGAAGCTGGTTGCCCGCGCCGATTTGGTGTTTCTGGCCCTGCCCGACGAGGCAGCGTTGCGTGCAGTGATCGAGGGGCCGGGCGGCTTTCTCGAACGCGGACGCGCGGGGCAGATCGTTGTCGATCTTGCCCCCGCGCCGGTCGCCTTGACGAAGGAACTTGCAGGCCTGCTGGCGGAAAAGCAAATCGAATTCCTCGATGCGCCGGTTGCCCGGACCAGCAGTACGGGACGACCAGGCGTCAGCGCCATTGCCGTCGGCGGCGATCCCCTGGCTTACGAGCGTGCGCGCCACTATCTCGGTTGCCTGGGCGCCAGCGTAAGTCATTGCGGCGGTGTCGGTGCGGGGCAGACGGTCCGCCTGTTGAACATCATGGTGCTGCTCGAAACGGCAGCGGCGCTGGCTTGCGCTCTCGCCCTTGGCCGCCGCGCCGGCCTCAATAATGAAGCCCTGCAGGAGGCTCTGGCAAAGGGCGCGGCCGACAGCTTCACCCTACGCAGCCACGCCATGGGGACGCTCCTGGGGGAAGATTACGGGGAGGAACCCTACGCTGCCCGACAAGCGTTCGTGGATCTCGGTCAGGCGCTCGATCTTGCCCGCGAAACAGGTATCGAAGCGGGGGCAGCCGAGGCGGCGGCAGGGCTGCTGCGCAAGACCGCCGAAACTGGCTCGGCGGAAAATTATTTCGGGGCGCTGTTGGCGGCGATCGAGAGCGCCAACTGACCGCCCGGCCTACCGGGCGGTTGGCGTCTAAACCTCCGCCTCGTTAGGGCACGATATTCTCTATTGCCCGACAGATCGCCTCTTGCGTCAGATCGGAAAGGGGGAGCAGGCCAGTTCACGTGTGGCGAGATCATTATATTGACAGTGCCTTTGACAGTGCTGGCTGGCTTAATATGAGACTATCTTTTTACGAGCAACTTCCTAATATTTGCAACTCAAATTACCGTTGGCTTTCAAACTAGGGGAAAATTATGGCTAGAACCGGCCGGGTCACTGCACAGAGCGGGCTCAATTTTCGGAGGACGCCAGGAGGCCAAATAATAGGAGTCATTCCATTTGAGACTGAAGTAAAAATTTTGGAGGCCCAGGAGGGTTGGCTCAACGTTCGGTTCGGTGACCAAACTGGATTTGTTTCCGCCGATTTTATTATACCTGCGGGAACCACGACAGTGTCGGTGACGGGGAACAATAACGGGTTCCGTCTCGTTGGCAATAATGCCGTTGCGCCCGATGGCACGGTGTTTGCCAGGCGGCCATCCAAACCAAAATATCGAAAACACAGATTTGGCGTTTTTCAATATGGGGCCACTACAATCTCTGATTTCGTCTCCCGGAACGCGTTTATGTTTTCTGGTGTCGCCCCGTCTCTGCTGCGCGTCATGGATGCCGTCTCGGCCAACGAAGGAAATCTAGAGGCGATCAATACCTGGGACAACTCCTTCATGACCTTCGGCGCGTTCCAGTGGACGGCCGGAGCAAAGAACGGCGCGGGCGAGCTGCCGGCGCTTTTGGAGCACCTTAAACAGGAGAGCGCCGAGACGTTTGGTAAGCATTTTGGGCAACACGGCCTCGACATCGTCGATGTCAAGCATCCTGGCAACGACGTGCCGAGGGGTTGGTTTTCGCTTGCGGGTATAGCGTTGAAAAACGCCACCCAGAAAGAAAAATTGAGGACGTTGGAATGGGCTTACCGGTTTTGGTTGGCAGGTCATGACAATGTCGTTCGAAAAGTCGAGGTTTTGTTCGCCGCTTCGCGGATCGATGTTTTTTACCGCAGCAACCACATGAAAATTGGAGGCCGTTTTATTGCCGACTATGTGACCTCGGAATACGGAGTGGCATTACTATTGGACCAGCACGTCAACCGGCCTGGCCATGTGTCGAATACGCTGGCAAAGGCGGTCAATAAATTGGCGGCCGATATTGGCTCGGACGACCCCAGCGATTGGGGTTTTGACCAAGAACGCCGGCTGCTTGAACTCTACGCGGATTTCCGTAGCAGGACCTCAATGACAAATTCGGACGCACGCGCACACCGAACACGCGCAGCCGTCACCGCCGGCCGGGCATCTGATCAGCGAGGTTCATTCGTGGTTTGACCTGCAAAATTAACTTCGGAACGTCTACTGCAATATTGCAGTAGACACGCGGCATCGCGCGAAGTCCGCTTCATCAGGAGGGATTTGGATATGTTGGATAATTCGTTGGTCGGCGTTGCAATAGGGCTCGTAATCATATTTCTGCTGGCGAGCCTGTTCTGCACAGTGATCACCGAATGGATCGCCCAACTATTCCGCTTGCGAGCGCAGACTTTTCGTAAGGGTCTGGCAAATTTGATCGGTGAAATTGGCAAGGCCAAAGGCACAATATCCGGTGGCGGACTATCCTTTTCCCAAAAAATATACGAACACAGAATCGTCGAGGGCATCAGTAGAAATAAACGCTTCCGCCTCAGGGGATCACATAAACGCGATCCCTCCTACATGAGCGCAGAGACCTTCACAAAAGTTTTGATCGACGTTGTCGATCCTAATGCCAAATTCAAAATCGACGCACGTCAAGCGATAGCTAGCATCCGTTCCAATGTGAATAGTCTGAATGTCGGGCCGCTCAGGGACGTGCTGTTTATTCATTTGGGTACGGTAGAAACGACGCTGGAGGAATTTCAGAGCAACGTTGCCGGCTGGTTCGACGAGGGCATGGATCGTGTTTCCGGTTGGTATCGTCGGCAAATTCGTTGGATTTCATTTGGCGTTGCACTGCTAGTGGCTGTGGGGTTCAATATCAATACGCTGCACATTGCGGACTTGCTTTGGAAGGGTCCCGTTGCGTGCGCCGCGTTGGCAAAACGTGCCGGGAAATTCGAACTGCCCGCTAGATTTACGGAAAACGTAAAGAACAAAGATAAACGAGAAAAAATTTTAAGAAACATCCAGACTCAATTCGAAAATTGCGAGCGCTACAACAGTTTGCCTATCGGTTGGGCAGAACGAGACAAGGACAAGGACCGGCAAAAGGGTTGGTACGACTCACCGATAACCGCGATTACCTGGAACAGAATTATCGGTTGGCTCATATCGGCAATTGCCATCTCGCTGGGCGCGCCATTTTGGTTCGACGTGCTGAAAAAATTGGGCAGCATCCGTGCGTGGGGCGGTCAAACTGAAAAAAAACCTAAACAGCCAGGCGGCGTACAAGCTCCGAGCGCTGCCGGCAGCGCCGCACCAACGGCTGGACCGGTCGGCTAGCATAGGCATTGCGCCTATCAGAACCTGGGCTGAATATGTGGGCGAAGCGGCCATCTAACTGCCAACAATTTACGGCTGATCGAGGGCCTAAATTGTCCATTTGATGGTATCATGCTCTAGACTGTGTGTGGATGAAAATCCGGAGAACGAGATGTCCGCCGAGATCATCCTGAGCGATGTAGAGGCCCTTGCCGCGCGTATCCACGATGGCGCAATGCTCGCCATTATCAAGGATTGCGGGGTGGCAATGGAGGCAACCCGCGCTCTGATCCGCCGCGGGGTGCGGGACCTGCATATCGTCACCGTGCCGACAAGCTCGTTCCAGGCCGAGCTGCTGATCGCTGGTGGCTGTGTCGGCACCATCGAAACCTCGGGCGTCACCATGTGGGAGATGGGGCAGGCGCCGGCCTTCATCCGCGCCGTCAAGTCGGGACGGGTACAGATTATCGATTCGACCTGCCCGGCGATCTACGCTCAGATCCAAGCTGGTGGGAAAGGCATTCCCTTTATTCCCTTGCGCGGGTTGATCGGCTCGGATCTGCTTGGCGCACGCGACGACTACAAAATCATCGACAATCCCTTCGCCGAGGACGATCCGATCGCCGTGCTGCCGGCGATCGTGCCTGACTTCGCGCTGTTTCACGCTCCCCTGGCCGACCGCCAAGGCAATGTCTGGGTGGGCCGCCAGGGCGACCTCAGAACGCTTGCACATGCCGCCAAGGCGAGCCTCGTTACGGTCGAGGACATCACCGACGACGATCTCATGGAAGACGAGAAACTGGCCAGCGGCGCCATCCCCGCGCTCTATATTTCGGGCATCGCGCAGGCGCCAAATGGATCATGGCCATTGGCGCTTCCTGGTTGTTACGGCGAGGAATCGGACTATCTCGCAGGTTATTGCGCGGCCGCTGCGAGCGAAGACGGGTTGGCCGCTTGGCTGGCTGATGAAGGCCTGATCCCCCGCGCTGCAGCCGAGTAGAGCGCCCCAAGTGGACTTCAGCAACGAGGAACTGCTAATCGCCGTCATCGCCCGCCTGCTGAAGGGCGATGGTCATATTGCGGTGGGGGTTCTCTCGCCGATCCCCGGCAGCGCCGCCATGCTCGCCCAGGCGCGCAGCCGGACCCCAGTGAAAGTCTCAATCATCGGCTCGCGCATCGCCCCTTACCGCACCGATGGCGGGGTGGACTTCTTCGACTGCGCCGGACAGGGACGGCTCGATGCCTTCTTTCTCTCGGGCGGACAGATCGACGGGCACGCCAACATCAACCTGCTCGGCGTCGGCGCGTATCCCGGCACGACGGCGCGTTGGTCGGGCTCTTTCGGCTCGGCCTACCTCTACTTCGTCGTGCCCAAGGTAATCCTGCTCCGCGAGGAGCACACCAAACGCACGCTGGTCGAGCAGGTCGATTTCATCTCCGCACCCGGCTCGAGCCCGGCCAATGTCTATCGCCCCGGCGGCCCGCACGCGCTGGTGACCTCGCGCTGCCTTTTCATGTTCGAGCGGGATTTGTTCGGCGAGGCCAAGGGCGGCTTCCGGCTCGAAAGTCTGCATCCTGGCGTCACCATCAAAGAGATCCGCGATAATACCGGCTTCGAATTCGCCTGTCCCGACGAAGTTCCCCAAACCCCTGTTCCCGACGCCGCTATGCTGGCCCTGATCCGCGGCGAGGTCGCCGGCAAGATTGCCGACCCCTATCCCCGTTTTGCGGCCGATGTGCTGGGCTTCGAGGCGCGCGACACCGGCTGAGACCGCCGGTTTTGAAGCAGATCATTCTGCTTTTGCGCCCAACAGCAGCCCTTGGTGCTCGGTCGTCGGCAAAGCCTCTCACGACCCTTTAGAGACTTTAGCGATGTCTTGAAGTGGTGAACCACGCTACGCGAAAAGCTGGTCAATATCGGCTCGAAGCTCGTGCCACATTGCGGCTACGTCACCTTCCAATTGGCCGAGGTTGCCGTTCCATGATCGTTGTTCCGGTAATTCTTGGGCTTGTTAGATCATCTGCGACGAAGAGCTGATCCGGCGTAGGCCGATGGAATCGATGGAGGAGTGAAAAGTGCTGGAGAGAGACGCCTGGAGCGCTGGAAATAAGGGAAATGGTCTTGCGGGCACGGCCAAACCAACTATTAGAGACAATCAATAGGTTGCAGAGGGAAAATCAGTACAACGGTAAGTAATGAGGTGTGATCACTTAGAATTTCAATGTTATCTGGGAAATATTGGTTTAATCCAGGCTCATTATCTTTTTTCGGCACCTCGTAATTTATTTACTTTAACTCGCGGAAGGGGTTGTATCACTTTAACTGTATTACGCCGGTAAGGCGTAAACAACCACCATTCACCGATGTTTAATACAAGTATATTAAGTTATGTATTTGGAAAAAACCTACCTAATTACGAGGCTGTCACATGAGCCGAGATTACAAAATACTTATTGTCGATGATAGCCGTGTAGCATTAATGATGGCACGTTCCTCTGTTGCAAAAGCAGCGCCCGATGCAACCATAATTGAAGCCATCTCCGGCGATGATGCATTGGAAAAAGTCGACGGGAACGATATTGCAGCCGGTATCATTGATCTCAACATGCCGGGCATGAATGGGCTGGAACTCGCCCTTGAGCTGCGCCGACATTTTGCCGATATCCAGTTGGCACTGTGTACAGCCAATGTCCAGGAAGTAATCCAGCAGAGAGCGAAAGAACAAAATATCGTCTTCATTCCAAAACCTATCAGTCCTGAAAAAGTAAAAGCTTTCCTTCAGGAAAGTGTCAAAGCATGATTGTCTGGTCAGACATAGAAAAAGACGCTTTAGCTGAGTTCCTGAACTTGGGAATGGGGGCGGCGGCAAAATCTTTGAGCAGCATGCTTGGACAGGAAATACTGCTGTCAGTACCAGAAATCAGTTTTGTCTCTCAAGATGAGTTTAAGGAATGGTGTGGAGATGAGATTGGCAAAGAAATTGTTGGGGTTCAACAGGCCTTTACGGGTCATGCTGCTGGAAACATTTCCCTGCTGTTCAGCAGAGGCAATAGCTACAATTTGGTCCGTGAACTAGTCTCAGACGACATGCCCTTAGATGACCTGCCGGACA